>JAUUZQ010000137.1 GCA_030589895.1 Bacteroidales bacterium | reverse complement strand
ATCGGGGAGATGTTGCTCAGGGATCCAAAATCAAAAATGGATTTCAGAGAGGCGCACTTTAACCTTGTAAGGGCTCGTGAATTGGGAGGGAACCAGTTTCCTGATATTGAAAAGATGATCTTTGATGCAAGAATGATGGGAATAAGCAGGGTTCTTGTCGTGCCGGTAGCAGATGAAAATGCCCCTGTTACAAGACTTGACCTTGAATCACTCATTACTTTTGATCCAACCGGATTAAAAGGCAATGAATGGATTGAGTATCATTTCATAAATATGACATCAGGGGTGACCTATGATTATGACGTGGTTGTAAATATTCACGCCATTGAAACATCTCCTGATATGGAGGAAGTGACCAGAGATAATTATAAGCGTAAAAGCACCAAGGAGTTTGAATACGCTATAAATGCTGCGGGTAATGTGATGAGGGATACTGCCGGCAATGATATCAAAATCTATAAAGATGTGGAGGCCACACTTATTAAAACACACAAGGAGAAGACAGCATCAATAAGGGGTGAAGTTATAGTTATTGACCGCACCGGTCAAAATGCGATCACCTCAATGCCAATCTCTTTTACAACAAGTCATAAGTTTGAAAACGACTCTTATGAAGTGATTGGAAAGGAAGAGGCAGTACCTGGACAGGCGCTTGAAATGACAAGGAAAAAAGAGCTTCCTTTTCCAAGCGAAGCAGAGCTTATTAAGGTTTGCCTGGAGAAAGCACAGCCTGCGGTGAAAGATGCAATATATAAATCAAGTCGGCAGTATATTAAGTAATTTTGCTGCGCTATAATATTTTAATAAGGGTGTCTGCTCCAGGCACCCTTTCTTTTTGAGATTTTCACTACTTTTGTTGATTCTAATATAGACTTGAAGAATTGAAGAATGGGTGGATACTATTATGATCACAGACCGGAAATGGAGTCGGCAGTTCTCGTTGGCATTATTTCGAGAAATCAATCGGAGACTTTAGTAAATGAATATCTTGAGGAGCTGGCGTTTCTCACAGAGACAGCCGGAGCTTCACCTGCAGGTTTTTTTACTCAGAAGGTCGATACTCCAAATGCCAAGACCTATATTGGCAGTGGAAAACTGAAGGAGATAAAGGAATTTATACGTGAAAATGAAATTGAGATGGTCATTTTTGATGATGAGCTATCTCCCACTCAACTTAGAAATATTGAAAGAGAACTGGAATGCAAGATATTGGATCGCACCCATCTTATCCTTGATATTTTTGCTGCCAGGGCAAAGACAGCTCATGCAAAAGTACAGGTTGAACTGGCTCAGTATAATTACCTTCTTCCCAGGTTGACACGAATGTGGACACACCTTGAGCGACAGCGTGGAGGAATTGGCTTAAGAGGCCCGGGTGAGACTGAGATTGAGACAGACCGACGAATTATCAGAGACAAGATCAGCCGTCTGAAAGACCAATTGAAAAAGATAGACGGACAGATGAGAAACCAGCGCAAGAACAGGGGTAAAATGGTACAAGTGGCATTGGTTGGATATACCAATGTTGGGAAATCAACCCTCATGAATTTGCTGAGTAAATCAGATATTTTTGCTGAAAATAAGCTATTTGCTACCCTGGATACAACAGTACGAAAAGTGGTCATCGAAAATCTTCCTTTTCTGATGTCAGATACAGTTGGATTTATCAGAAAACTACCCACACATCTGATAGAATCTTTTAAATCTACTTTAGACGAAGTCAGAGAAGCAGATATTCTGGTGCATGTGGTGGATGTCTCTCATTCAAATTATGAAGAACAACTGGAAGTAGTAGAGGAGACCTTAAAAGAGCTGGGTGCAGATGAAAAACTGCAAATTATAGTATTTAACAAGATTGATAATTTCAGTTTTATTCCCAAAGATGAAGATGATTTAACTCCGGTTGAAAAAGAGAATATCAGCCTTGCTGAAATACAAAAACAATGGACTGCTGACAACAAAAATGCGCTTTTCATCTCAGCAAAAAAGAAAGAAAATATCGACTTGCTGAAAGACACTTTGTATCAGGTCGTCAAACAAGTTCATTCAAAGCGTTATCCGTATAACGATTACCTCTATTAGATTGCTGGTTTATGTGTTTCAAACCAATCCCTTTTCCACCAGGTACTCAGCAATTTGAACAGCATTCAGCGCAGCTCCCTTCTTGATCTGGTCACCTACACACCATAGTGCAATGCCTTTGGGATTAGTTAGGTCTTTGCGGATGCGTCCTACGAAAACATCATCCTCTCCTGCACCCCATAATGGCATTGGATATATCTGATTTTCCGGCTCATCCTGAAGTGTAATTCCAGGTGCATTTTCCAGTGCTTCACGAACCTGAGCCACTGAAAGTTCCTCTTCAGTCTCTATCCATAGTGCTTCAGAATGATTGCGCATGACAGGTACCCTTACACATGTGGTACTCACTACTATGTCGGAGTGCATTATCTTCCGGGATTCATTATACATTTTCATCTCCTCTTTGGTATAGAGGTTGTCTGTAAAAACATCAACCTGAGGGATGAGGTTTAGCGCAAGTTGATACTGGAATTTTTCTACAGTGATCTCTTCACCATTAGCGATCTGTTGTATCTGGTTTTCCAGCTCTTTCATTGCTGCTGCTCCACCACCACTTGCCGCCTGGTATGTTGCTGCATGCACTTTTACAATATGGGAAAGCTGTTCAATGGGCTGTAGACATACAACCATCTGAATTGTGGTACAGTTTGGATTCGCGACAATATTACGAGGAATATTGTGAAGATCCTCAGCGTTCACCTCGGGAACCACTAATGGAACATCCTCATCCATGCGAAAAGCACTGGAATTGTCAACCATTATTGCTCCATGTTTTGTAATGGTCGAAGCGAATTTTTTTGAAGTGCCTCCTCCTGCTGATGTCAGGGCAATATCCACTCCTTTAAAGTCGTCGTTCTCTTTCAGCTCTTTAACTGTGAGTTTTTTACCCTTGAACTCATAAATGTTTCCTGCACTTCTGGCAGAGCCAAATAGCACAAGCTCATTCAATGGAAAATTTCTCTCTTCAAGCACTTTGATCAGCTCCTGACCAACTGCTCCGCTGACACCAACAATGGCAATTTTCATACTATTTACGATATTTTAGGTTTTCATCACATTAACCAGTATCGGAAAGAAGCTGTCAATGACAAATTTCTCTCAACTACTTGCATATATGTTAACTTATCTAAGTTCTGACTAGCAATTGTAAGCAAAATCACAAGCAAAGCTTACAATTAATAAGTTGTAAAATTCGTAAAATTATTTGTATTGTGAAAGCACTTCTTTGGTTTATTATACTTTGGCCGGGATTATTGTCTGCCCAGGTCTCTTTTGATTTTGAAGATGATTCATTATCAGGATGGGAACAATTGCCGGCTAATCGCTGGGAGATCTCATCAGACCAGTCGTTAAACGGCCTGTTTTCTCTGCATCATGTCTTTGATAATCCGGATGTCGGGGTGGATTATATTTTTACCGATCTGAATTATCCCATCGCGGAAGAGCCAGTTAGTTTTTCCTTTAGAGTCAGACATTCCTATAATCCCAGTCGGGGAAATAACTGGCAGCTCTATATCTTCAGTCAATATCCTGATCAATTGATTGATGCTTTTGTATTTGGAGTGAATTTTGACGGAACCGATGATCTTATCAAGCTCTGGTATGTGCAGAACGATAAACCGGAGGTGATAATCAATACAAATATTAATTATGAAGATCAAATTGGAAGAGAAAATGCACCCTTTTTTATTCTAAGCAGAGATCCGAATGGAATATGGGAGATAAAATATAATCCGCAGGGTGATGAAACAGAACTTGTTGAGCTGGGAGAGGGAATTGAGCCTGCTCCATGTGATGGAAAGTATCTTGGTATCAGATATTCTTACTCTTCGGCTCAGGATCGGAAATTGTGGGTGGATGATCTTAATGTCACAGGTCAGTTTTATGAGGATATTACACCCCCCAGACTGGATACTCTTCAAATAACAGGACTGAACTCACTGAATCTGTACTTTGATGAAAATGTTAGCGCATGTGATATGCATGACTTTACATGGATTGATAGTCACCCAGACTCACTAAGTAATAATGGTGCAGAAATTCAGATTTTCTTCTCTGATAAATTTCCAAACAGACAATTACAGCAACTGCAAATAGAAGGCCTTGAGGATATGGAAGGAAATTTTCTTAGCGATACGGTAGTTGATTTTACTCAATATTTAATAGAATTTGGCGAAGTTTTAATCAATGAGATTATGAGCGATCCGGAACCGGTTGTTTATCTCCCCGCATTCGAATTTGTTGAGTTGTTTAACACTACAGAACTAAATATAGATATGGAGGGATGGAGCTTTAATGTAAATTCAAAGAGTTACACTTTTAGCAATCGGGTATTGTCGCCACAGGAGTACCTTGTTCTCACAACCGAAGGAAAGGAAAATTATTTCGACTGCGATCATATTCATGGTTTATTCTCTTCTTCAACTACGCTCACAAATTCTGGTGCTGAATTGAAATTATTTGATCAATATGAGCGCTTGATTCATATTACGAACTATTCGGAGCTGTCGGAATATGACCAGATTAAAAATGATGGAGGATGGTCGCTGGAGCGAATTGATCCAGGGCTGAGGTGTGGAGGAATAGAAAACTGGGGAGTTTCAAGAGATGAAAAAGGAGGGACCCCGGGGAGGAAAAACAGCGTTGCAGACAGCGGAACTGATATGACATCTCCAGAGCTTACCTTCATTGGATTGCCTGATTCAAATACTATTGCAATTCATTTCTCTGAGCCTGTTTTCATTTCCGAAGGCGGGGATTATACTTTTACTCTCGATAATCTTGTGCCCGCATCTCCGGTTTTTCATACAACTCCTCTTGTTGCGGATGTCATAGAATTGAAACTTGACAAGTTGATTAGAGCTGAAACTATTTATTCAATTAATGTAGAGAATATTCCTGACTGTGAAGGAAATATGCTTAATGAAGGAGTGATTTCTTTTGCTCTTCCTGAGACCCCTAAGCCTCAATCTATTATACTAAATGAGGTGATGTACGATCCTTTTGTTGGGGGACTTGAGTACCTGGAGTTATTTAATTGCTCGGATAGTTATTTTGACCTGAAGGATTTTAAGTATAGTGTGAATGCGGACGAAAATTCAACAGGCTCTCTCAATTGGATAGCCGACTGTTCGCATTTGATATCTCCGGGAGGATATGTGGTACTGTCAAGCAGTGAAACTCAGTTAAGAGATTTATGGGACCTTTCAAGGAAGATTGATGTTGTTGGATTGTCGACCTGGAGAACTATGCCAAATGATGGTGGATCAATTTCCCTGTTTAATCGATCCGACCTATGCATGGAGAAAATTTACTACAATGATTTTATGCACCATGATCTTCTTGCTGATCCTGGGGGTGTCTCGTTGGAAAGAATCTCAACTTCAAAAATTCCTTCACCCTGGACCTCAGCTTCATCTTCTGTAAATTATGGAACTCCGGGAGTGAAAAATTCGCAATGGATTGAAGATGCAGTTGAGGGAAGTGAGATTAATATATCACCTCAGGTTTTTAGTCCCGATCTGGATGGTCATGAGGATGTATTAGAGATTTCATTCCAGAAGCTTCCCTTAGGTTCTTTACTCAGTATTTATATTACAGATTTAAATGGGCTTGAGGTAACATCCCTTATTGAGAATGGGATTTCCGGAAATCTTGACAGGTATTTCTGGGATGGGCATGATCTGAATCATCATCTGGTGCTTCCCGGTATTTATGTTATTCATTGCAGGGTAAAAACCAGAGATAGTGAGAAGGTATATCGCTTAGCGTGTGCAGTTTCTTATAAGTGATTGGAGGCTGAATCTATTGGTGAATTCTATAAAATCTTTACTCAAAATAGTTATCCAGATATTCAAGTCGTTCTATTATCCATTCAGTGATAAATATGTATTCTCCATCCAGGTCAATATTTACATTATCCCATCTTGAATTTTCCCGGTCAATTACACCGTTATTTTTCATCAGGTGATAGTATTCATTAATGGGCTGAAGAAGGGCTTCTTCAGATAAAATATTGCTTCTGTATTCAAGCCATTTTTCTTTAATCTTATTGTTAAAATCCCCTGTATTCGTTTCTATTAAACGTTCATATAAGTGATTGTTCATCATTCCATTGCTATTGTTCCTGCTTCTGTCCCAATTAATTCCCCATGTAGCTTCCAGATCCCATGGTATAATAAAGAGAGGGGATTGTTCTGAATAGCGGGCCAGATAAGTGTTCTTTCCCCTGTTATCATAGGCCAGCATAAGGTTTATGTAGAGATAATAATCGATTGCGTTTCCCAGATCTATCGTTGATTCAATTCTTTCATTAAAATCCTGATCATTACTAAACACAATCAACTTGCGCAATTTCATAAGGGGTGTCCATGCAGTATCGTGTTCCGGATATATTAACTCCCAACCATCCCAATAAAATGCATTTTGGGGATCGCTTGAATAGATATCAAAGGTAGTAGCTCCATCTCCCCAGTCGACAGCTTTATACATCACGCCCCCCTGTACATATTGATAATCTGAAAAACGCAGTAGTTTTTCATCCAGTTTTTCATTCAGGGAGTAAAGCCCGACATAGTTGTTATTGATTAGTAATTCAACAAATTTACATTGGATTCCGGGATAGACTGTGTATAAGGAATCATTGTGAAGGGCGCTCATTTTCTCCCATAGTTCAAATGATATTTTATTGCGCATCCGGAGATCATCTATGTACATGGCATCCAATATCCAATCTTCCCCGGGACGCATACCCAGCAAGGGGGAGATATAGTCATCTTCATACTTGTTTTTCCACAACTCAATTCCGTAGGATTTTTTATCATATCGCAAAGAACTCGCGCCCCGATATTCTATTCCTGCATAAGAGTTAAATAGATATGTAATTCTGCTATCCTTATTTTCATCGCAATATTGAATTGAGATATTGGAAAGAACTTTTGGATCATCCACAATCTTGTCACTGGTGGTAATATGTATCAATGGAAGCCTTGTGAAAACTAATCTGAAAGTATCAATCTTCAAGGCATTTTTTGCGATAATTTCATATGGATAATTTACAGTAATATCTCCGAGCTCATTCACCTGGTCATTGATAAGATCTTTGCCATCCATTTGCATTGACTCATAGTCATAAAAATGGATACTGGAGGAGAATGACTGTATAGTATCAGCCCCAAGCGTAAAAAATATTAACTGATCTTCTATATCAACGAATCCATCTATTTGGTTAATCCTTAAGATTTTTACACCCTTTGATTCACCATCAATGCTCTCAATGATCTGTTCTTCATAGCACCCATTGAGTATAAGAAGCGTTGTAATTAGAATCAGGAGTCTGCTATATCTTACCTCGAACCTCTTCATCAGAATTTATATGTGTAATTAATCTTAAGGAGAAAACATGTATAGGGCAATACAGTATTCAATTCCTGATTAAATCCGTATGCAAAATTAAATTGCCCAATATTCTTTGGTTCATAACGGATTCCAGCCAAGATACGTAATTGGTCATAGTAGGAAAATTCATACAATTCATAATGCTGAAATATTTCAGTTGAGATATATGGTTTGATCCTTTTGAAGTCATTGTAATTTAGCGTGATCCTGTGTCTTAAATACTTTTCGTAGGGTTCCATTCTACTAAATATATGCATACTTTCTACCTCTTTCTGGTATCTCAGGCGATAGTATATTGTAAAGCGATTAATTTTCCCCTTGTATTTAAGATCAGCAGTATATCTGCTGTTATTTTCATAAGAGCCATCTGATTTATGATTTCTTATATATCTGTATTTTCCCTCAAGAGAGAAGTTTTTATTGATGTCGTACTCAAGTCCCGCCTGAGTGAAAAAATTGTTAAGCTGTGATATATCTTTCTCAAATCGCACTTCTTGTTTTACAGAGATTGTCCAGTCTTTAGAGATAGATTTTTCAAGTGCTACACCTGACCATAGGTTAAGATCCTGTACCACTTTTACTTCCTGAGCAAAGGTGGTTTTCCCAAGCAAAACCAATACAATTATCAGTATACTTACTGCGAAATTATGTATGTTAGTTTTTGATTTATTCATACAGATTTAATTGTGGATACATCTGATCTTCTTTGGAAATACTTACATTATCGAAAGTCATACTTGAAGTATCTGCTGCCCAATATTCACGGTTCATATTCCAGATATCTCTCCCAAGATTATAAATACTCAGACT
>JAUUZQ010000030.1 GCA_030589895.1 Bacteroidales bacterium | reverse complement strand
TGCCTGCAAAGGACAATAGTTATCCCGAGCTTCCGGCCTTTGGTTTGGAACTGAAAATTCCACAGGAGTTTTCTCAATTAGAGTATTTTGGAAGAGGGCCACACGAGAACTATATCGACAGGAACAAGTCGGCACTTGTTGGTCAATACATAAGTACTGTTGAAGAACAATTTGTTCCCTATCCTGCACCACAGGAAAATGGAAACAAAACAGATGTGAGATGGCTCGTTCTGAGGGATGAGGATGGATTCGGAATTATGATTCAGGGACTACCCACTTTTGAGTTCTCGGCACTTAATTACAGCAGAGAGATGTTATCCCGCAAGAAAAAGAGCCAAAAACATACAACGGATCTTATAAAAGGAGAGGAGATTTACCTTACATTGAATTATAAGCAGATGGGTGTTGGCGGGGATAATTCCTGGGGTGCCAGGACACATGCCAGATATAGCATCCCGGCGAAGTCAATGCATTTTGAGTTTATAATTTCACCACTTGAACCCGGAGATGGGTATTGGGAATCATATAAGTAAGCAGACTACTGACTTTTAATACCTTCGCCCTTCAATGGATGGTTATAAACTCAATATCACTCTTCCTGCTGTCCTAGCCTGCCTCTTGTGGTCCTCAGCTTTTGTGGGGATTAAGCTTGGATTGCCTTATACTACACCGCTTCAGTTTGCGGGTATCAGGTTTTTTATATCCGGCTTATTGGTGCTTCCTGTTGCGATATATTATAATCCGAAATTTCTAATTTTTTTTAGAGAGAATATTAAGTTTATTCTATCTCTTGGACTTCTTCAAACTTTTCTTCAATATGCCCTTTTTTATACTGGAATAAGTAAGGTCCCAGGATCTGTAGCCGCAATCGTAATTGGTTCAGGACCTCTGTTTATTGCTTTGGTAGCACATTATTTTATGCCCGATGATAAGATTAGCTGGAAGAAGGGCTCCATTATCCTGTTTGGTATATCCGGGGTTGCTCTTGTAAGTTTGGGAAGAGGTCATGGCAGTGAAGGGGCTATTCAATTAATTGGTATCCTGATACTTATCGGGAACAATATAATTTCCGGATTTACAAACGTGATTATCGCCTTGGAAAAAAAGAAAATACCTCCAATGGTATTGAGCTCAGGATCAATGATATTTGGAGGCTTGCTTCTCTTCCTTTTTTCAATACCGCTTGAGGGCTTTGATTTTTCTCCAAAACCAATTCAATACTATTTGTCACTGACATGGCTTAGCATGTTGTCGGCTGTTGCGATTACAATATGGGTCACATTGCTAAAGAGACCAAATATTGTGGTATCAGATTTGAACCTTTGGAAATTTATTATTCCTGTTTTTGGAGCGTTTCTTGCGTGGCTTGTTTTGCCTGATGAAACTCCGGATTGGATTTCTGTTAGTGGGATGTTAATTACCGGTGCTGCACTAATATTGCTTAATTTACTGAATAGAGGCAAGGGGATTAAAAAAAACTGTTGAATAGTCTGAATTGATAGATATATCTGTTATTTTTACTCAATATAGATCAGCTATGTTTTTCAATAGGAATTTACTTTTAGCAGGAAGTTTTTTACTGTTATTCCAATCAGTGTCAGCTAAAGATTCTCCGGAAGCAATCCAGGGAGTACTTGACTTGCGCGATTATAATTTTTTTGAAGACGGGATATTAAACGTGAAGGGTGAGTGGATATTCTATTGGAATGAAGTTATTGATCCGGTTACATATTCCAATGCCGGAGGTACGATCATTCCTGTGCCATCTTCCTGGGGCAGTTTGGAGGCCCTGGTTCCCGGTATTGAGTCAAAAGGTTATGCCTCCTATCAGCTTACGATTCTTATGCCTGATAATGTACAGCGCCTCGCATTCAGATTTACAGGTGTTTATTCAGGTTCCGGATACTATATCAATGGAAAAATTATTGGATTTAATGGCTTTCCCGGAACAAATCGATACCAATCGGTATTCAGTTCAATGCCCTCATTACACACGAGTTCAATAAGTGATTCTGTGGTTAATCTGGTAATTCATGTTTCGAATTTTGATCACAGAATAGGAGGGATCCGGGGTGGTATGGAACTTGGATTTCCAATGCAAATAATGGGAGAGAGAGCTGATCGGCAAAGTTTCGATTTTTTTCTTATTGGTGCATTTTTATTCGCTGGGTTTTTCTTCCTGGGGATGTTTTTAATTCATACTGATTTTGATAAACTATTCTTCTCGCTGATCTGCCTGATCATGGCAATTCGAATAATTTTTTTGAGCGAGGGAGGGATTTTGAATTTGGATTGGATGAATGGTATTGAATATACTCGAATAAATTATCTGACATTTAGCTTGTTGGTACCTTTATTCGTAATCATGATCAGGTTTGTGTTTCCCAATGATTTTCCAAAGTTATTTATTAGAATAATTGTCTGGGTATGTTTGTTTATGATTATTATTGTCATAATTACTCCTGTAAGTTTTTTCACCGGAGCTTTACTTTACTATGCAATTTTCTTTCTTTTCATCTCCGTTACAGTAATTCTCGTCCTGATCAGAGCCTGGGTTCGGGGACGAGCCTATGCCCTGGGTTTTGCAATTGGAATTCTCATAGTTGTTGCTGGAGCTTTAAATGATGTTTTATACTATTTTGATATTATTTCAAGTGCTAAAGTATCTCATCTGACAATGTTTGCCTACTTACTGGTATATGCAATAATCTTTTCTCTGAAGTCAAATCATTTGGTTCGGCAGTCAGAAAAGCTTGCTGAGGAGATATCTGTCGTAAATGACAATCTGGAGAGTATTGTAGAAGACAGAACAGCTGAATTGAAACTGAAGTCAAGTGAACTTGAAAGACATCAACATCAGTTGGAGGAGAGTAACAAAGGTCTTCAGCAGATGAACAGTATCAGGAGTATGTTTATCACAGTTATAGGACACGATATCAGGGGACCTGTGGGTTACACGAGTCAGATGCTGGAGCTATTACTTACAGAAAAGATGAGCAAGAAAGAGGAGAAGGAAATATTGACCTTGCTTATGAATTCATCAAAAGCAACCATGAACCTTCTTGAAAATTTATTGGTTTGGGGTAGATCAAAAATTGGAAATCTTGCTGCAAACAGTGAACTCTTCAAGGTTCATTCCATTGTGAATGAGACAGCAGATCTCTTTACTTTTGCCGTAAAGGAAAAGAAAATCGATCTGAAAATTAATGTGGATGCGAAACTGAAAGTATATTCAGACAAAGAACAATTTAAAATAGTGCTTCGCAACCTTCTTAGCAATGCGATCAAATTTACTGGTGTCAAAGGAAAAGTGGAGATTTTGGCAACTCTTTCTGAGCAAGGAGATGAAACTATCTTTGAGGTCTCTGATACAGGTGTAGGAATTCCAAGTATACTGATTAATAGCATATTTAAATCTGATGAGCTTAGATCTACTGAAGGTACCAATAAAGAAAAAGGATCAGGTATAGGTTTGAAGATTTGTAAGGAGGTTCTGGAACTCAACAATGGATGGATCAAATTGAAAAGCAAAACAGGAGAAGGATCTGTTTTTACATTTGGATTACCAGTTAGCATTAGCCGCTAGTCAGTTGCTTCTATTCAGTGGGTTTAATAGATTTTACTTTGATTGAAGCAGGGATCAGACCTTCAGCACTTGCACTTATTGTAAGATCACCTGGCAGGATAGACGATTTTACTATGACCAAATGTCTTCCCGATACAACACGCTTGAACTTCGAATAAGCCGGCGTTTGATCGGCCAGGTCTCCATTGTCAATTACACTTATTTTCCCGGGCCCATCTAAAGTATAACTAATTAAATGATTGGCAGTTGGGTTAACAATACCTTTGGTGTCAGTTACGCTTGTTTTAATATGTAAGACATCATGGCCATCAGCAATAAGCATTAATTTATCTGGCTTCATTATAATCATTGCCGGAGCACCTGCTGTTTTTAGTGTGTCGCTTATTGTAATAAATTTACCATCGCTGTTTAATGTTTTAGCTGAGGCAATTAATATTCCGGGCTCGTAGGGAACCTCTGCCTTGATGACCTTGTCTTCGAAATCTGATCGCTCCAGCGTATGAATGATCCTGGAGTTGAGTTTTAGCTCAACCTGCTCGCAATTGGTGTATACAAGCAGCATCTTATCTTCAGAATCAATCGGAAATGTCCAGTGTCGAACCACCGGAGCTCCTGCCCAGCTTAGCTGCCAGCTATGGCTCTCGTTAAGGGAGTCGATAATTGTTTTATCCACCACAACCATTTTTACCATTGGTTCATCAGAATATATACTCTGCGTATAATAAGCATATGGTTTAATAAATCCATTTGTTTGTAAAAGGCCATTTCTCTTACCCCTGTTCGGCCAATAGATTGCTTCCCGCAGGTAATCGATACCAGCCTGGATAAATTGCCCGGCTATTAGAGTATCTATTTCTCTGTTCAACATATTTATCTCCGAATACCATTTAATATCCTCTTTCGAATCTCTCAACTGCACTATGGTGTCATTTCTTATATTCCACAGAATAACTGATGGATGGTTGATATCGCGTTGAATGAAGAATTCAAGGTCCTTTTTCCAGCTTGTTTCTATGTCAATCTCCCTCGCAGCAACTGACCATTCGTCGTCCCACTTATCGTACATTTCATTGATAACCAGAAATCCCATTCTGTCGCATATATCCAGTATTTCCGGAGCATGAGGATTATGAGCAAGACGAAGTGCATTTACGCCTAGTTTCTTCAATGCTTTTAATCTGTATTCCCATGTAATATCGGGAATGGCAGCGCCAAGTTCACCTCCATCATGATGAATGTATACTCCTTTGAGCCATAGCTTTTTTCCATTGAGAATGAATCCGCTATCCGGATTAAATTCGGCAGTCCGGACTCCAAATGTTACTAATTGATTGTCTGTTACTTCTTTCTTATAGATAAGGAAACTGCGAAGTTCATACAGCTCAGGATTGTCAGGCGACCAGTGTTTTGGGTTTTGAATGGTATGCTTTTCCCTGATCACAGCAACTTCTCCCGCTTCAATAATCCTTGAGCTGATTACACTTGCTATCAGCTTACCTTCAGGCCCCAGAAGGTCTGATTTTATCTTAACTCTTTTTGCTTTATTGTCAAAATTGGAAACTGAAATCTCAGCCGTCACAGTCGCTTTGTTATTCTCCTCCCTGGTTGTTATATGGGTATTGTATTCTGGAAAATGTAGTTTTTCTGCGGCTATTAATCTTACATGGCGGTAGATACCGGCTCCTGAATACCATCTGTCAACAGGCAGTTGACTGCAGTCGGTTTTTACTGCAATGATGTTGATGGTATCTAAGCGGATATATTCGGTGATATCATATTGAAACCCAATATAGCCGTAGATATGATTTCCAACATGGGTCCCATTGATCCATACATCGGAATTCATATATACACCGTCAAAGATCAGATAGAACTGTTTTTTTGAATTGTATTGAGATAAATCAATATGCTTTCTATACCAGCCCACTCCTTCCGGATAGTATCCTGTTGCTGTTCCTGATGGATTATCTTTTGAAACCGCTTGCTCAATCATCCAGTCATGGGGCAGCGATACTATTTTCCAGTCAGAATCATCATAGGCAATTTCGCTCGCCTCTTTTACATCTCCCAATAAAAATCTCCAGTTGAGGTCTATATTTACTTCCGCACGTGGATCTGTATCATTGCTCTTTAGTATCGCCCAGGCGGCGATAGAGATAATTATGGCTAATATAGTCCAATGGTAGAGTTTCATTCCTGGCTAAACTGTCAGTGATTATTTTACTAGAGATTCGTATCTTTTTATAAACCTGTCTGTTGCATCCCAATGTGCAGCTTTAAGCCTTCGGTTTACTGCCGGCTGTGAAATGTTCAGCTCCTCGCTGATCTTAACCTGGTTCTTTCCGCTAAGACTATAAAACAGTGCTTCAGCTTGTTCGTCAGACCAGTTATGAATTAGAATATCCATAAATCCACAGGTCACCTTGAACTCATCGTTAAGCGATTTATCCTGCGTTTTAATAAGGAGTCTCTGATTCCTTTTCATGCCATTGAGTCCTGATGCAGCCTCTCTGAATGCAGTGCCATCAGATTCGCGAAGCTCTTTCTGAGAGTACTCAATAGGGCCAATTCCCATTGAAATCTGTAACTCTGCTCTGATTTTAAGCTCCTTGTATGTTTCGTAGCGAAAGCGACTGACAAACATCAGTAGCGAATGAAGTGCACCGTTGGGAGATTCAATCTTGGCCAGAAATTCATCCATGCGTATGATTTCAAACTCTATTCTGTCAGCCGGCTCCTTTTGTTTATTTACTGCCTGGAGTGATGATCTTATTATATCGGGTATCCTGGCGAGCTTTTCCTGTGAGATTTTATGACTGTCAGCAAGCTCTCCGGCAATGATTGAATAATAGGGTTTATTGGACATAGCAGGCGAATTAATTTTATTTCTTTATTCCTTTTTTTATTAAGGGAAAAAATTAGAAGGTAAACATATAAAATAAAAACGTTATAATTTAATACATAATCTTATTAGGCTATATTTAGAATGATTCTAACTAGTTTGAGGCACCTTGTAAATTTCACAGTTTCCCGTAATTGAACTAAATTGCATCTCACGATTAAAAATACCCGTATGAAGCGTAAAATATATCTCACTGGTTTAGTCTGTATTATTTTGAGCGTAACGCTGAACGGACAAAATTCAGATGATTTTTTAAATACATTGAACCGTGGTATTAATTCCTACTTCCAGGAGAAGGCACATGATAATCTGTTTTTGCATATCGACCGGTCATTTTATTTTCCTGGTGATGAGATATTCTTTAAGGCTTATGTTACAGATGCAGCTACAATGCTCCCATCAAACAGGAGCAATCAGTTTACGTTATTGATGGTTGATAATCAGGGTAATGAGGTATATAGTTCAACGATAAAAATTATTAAAGGAGAATCATGGGGAAAATTCCAGGTGCCTGAGAATATGGAACAGGGAGCCTATCACCTCATAGGATTTGCCTTGAATAAAAATTCCATTACTGCAAATAAAGTATTTAATAAGTCACTTTTTATAATCGATCCTTCACAAGGATTTTTTCTGGAATATGCCATGAATAAAAAGGTGTTTGAACCCGGGGATAATGTTGAACTGAAGATAAAGTCTTATGCCAGCCGGCCTTTGAAAAATTTAAAGATCTATTATAAATTCTCTGATACCAGTGAAATTAAAATGGAGGATAATTTGAAAACGGACAAGGAGGGGGAGGCTGTTATTCATTTTGATATCACATCGAACGTGTCTGTAAATATGGAAATTAAGGCTGTTAAGAAAAGAAGTGAGCAGTCGATAATGATCAGTATTCCAATAGAAAAAACAGTTGAGAGCATTGAGTTTTATCCTGAAGGTGGTTTACTTGTTACAGGAATTTCAGGAAAAATAGCATTCAGGGCTTATGATGCCATGGGATTGCCAGTTGATTTTGTTGGGGGACTTTATGAGGATGATCAGAAATTAATGGATGTCTCTTCCATTGGCGAAGGGATTGGCATATTCACATTTTCGCATCAGGAGGGAAAAAAATATCAATTGAGAATTGGAAGCACAGGACAATTGGTATTTGATCTTCCCGCAGCAAGCACGAATGGTGTGGCTATAAAAATTGAGTCACTAAGAGATGAAAAACTGAATCTTATCACTGCTTATTGTGGTTCAGACTATCCTGCTGACAAGATGGTTATTGTTGCCGTTTTCAGAAAGGGACTTTTGTATTGGTCTGCTCCCGGAACCCTGGGACAAACCGGACGCTTGACTATTCCATTAAAAAGGATGCCCTCAGGGATATCTAAAGTAGCCATGTTTTCAAGGGATGGACAACTCCTCTCCGAACGTATGTTTTACCATAAAAACCAATCAACTCCTAAAATGGAAATTTCCATGAAGAAACTTGAATATGGTTCTCGAAAGAGAGTTGAGGCAAGTATCTCACTGCTTGGCCCTGTGCCAGGTAATGCAGAGAGAATTTCCTTGTCGGTATCTGTGGTGCCGGAAGATTTGCTCATGGGAAAAAGTCTCTTACTTGACAATTACATGATGCTTGATGCTGATCTTCAGGAGAATACTCAGTCAATTTTACAGGAATCAGAGATCGCTGAAAATACTCCTGAGATATTAGATGCGGTGTTATTGACCTTTCAGTGGAATGGTTATAGCTGGGATCGTGTGTTGGGCAAGGAGACAGATGAAAAAGTATGGAATGAAGGGGACATCAAAAATGAACAAAGTACTGTCTTTTCAACAATGAAATTCTATCCGGATGTGATCAAAGCTTCATCTTTATGGGATCTGTCCAATGGTATAGCAGATAAGCGACATCCGGGTGTTGGAGACGAGCATTACATAAAGCAACTGGAAAGCGGGGTGTCTGTTCTTGATGTGATCAAGGGTATTAAGCCATATACCATGTATGGAAGTAGAATCGTATTTGCTGGTAGCAATAATTCGATAAACAATCAACAGGGTGCCCTGATTGTCATAGATGGTCAACAAATGGGGGAGGATGCCTCTGTTCTGAGCACTATTGCACCTTCACAAGTAGAAAAAATCTTTGTTTCTACCAGTCCGGGAGATATCCATCAGTATACAGGACTAAATGTTGTTGGCGTAATTGAGATAAGCCTGAAAGGTTCCGGTAATGAGAGCAGGCTGTCAGTAACAACCCAGCGGGATAAAGATATAGAGGAGGCAAATGGAGCGTATTTAGACGGATATCCCAATTATTCCAAAGAGGAAGATGCAAAAAGTGTTTTGCTTGATGATCGTACACTGCTATTCTGGAAGCCGGATTTAATCCTGGATGAAAATAACACACAGAAGATTGAGTTCTACACCTCTGATACAAAGGGGAAATATGTGCTGACAGTTCAGGGGATGGTCGGAACACATCCTGTGGCTAAGCAAGTGGTTTTCGAAATTAAGTAGTTTTCCTTTTAAAGAATCCTGCCCTGGCTCCTTCCACCACTTTAACTGCTGAGAGTATCCAGGCAATTCCCAATCCGGAGGCCATTTGCCAGATTCCCCACCATGCTGCCATAAACGCCATGCCTCCATAGTTCTTTAAGATCTCATCATTGAGGATAAGAGCCAGCGCAAGTCCTGAATTTTGTATACCTGTTTCAATTGTCAGCGTTCTCCTGTCTCGAATAGGAACTTTGGCAATCGTACCCACAATATACCCGGTAAACAGAGTCTGGGAATTCAGGAAGAGAACCATCAGTGCAATAGGCCATATATAACCCGGGAAATGCTCAAGATTGGCAAGCAGAGCTCCAACTATGAAACTGGCATAAAGAACCAGGGAAGTGATCTTTACAGTCTTTAAAATCTTTTTTGTGGTTTTTGGAAAATGATATGAAAATAACATTCCAAGAATCAGGGGAATTCCCAATAAGATAAATACAATTTTACCTGTTTGTAAAATTCCGATTTCCAGAGGTTGATCCAGACCCATTGCCTGTGAATTCAATTTTACATACAAACCACCCCAAAAAGCAAAATTAAGAGGGGTGAGGAAAGTGGCTGCAAGGGTTGCAAATGCCGTCAGACTAACAGAAAGCTCTATGTTGGCTTTTGCCAGTGAAGAAATGAAATTTGAAACGTTTCCACCTGGACATGAGGCAATTAGTATCATTCCCATTGCAACAGAAGAGGGTGGTTTTAATAAGAGCACCAATGAAAACGTTAAGGCAGGCAATAAAAAAAACTGTGAAAAGATTCCGAGAAATGCTGATTTAGGTTTTTTAAACAGTTTCCTGAAATTATCGATCTTAATTTCAAGTGCAACACCAAACATAATTACGGCGAGGGTTATATTCATATATAACAATCCACCATCACTGAAATTCAGAGAAATTCCATCAATTCCTTTTAATAATTCATACATAGCTGCTTGGTTTAGTTTATGCAAGATAAATAAAAAGTTCGGAGTTCAAAGTTTGAGCGTGGGCCTTCTTAAAAACATCCGCATCAATCATTCTTGATCAGCAATAAATTCATATCTTCGAACATTCTCGGAATCAAAAAATTATCGTTATGAAAAGTTGGATATTAAATACCCGTGTAATACCGGTGCTATTTGTGCTAATAACAGGCATGATTGCCTGCAATCCCGTTGAAAATGAGATCAAAGGAGATTTCTCAGGTCAGCTCACTGCAGAGGAGATTGAAAATGGAATTCTCACTCCTGAGATCATGTGGAAATTTGGCAGAGTAGGGGAGCAGAAACTTTCTCCTGACAGCAAAACAGTGCTCTATACAGTTTCCAGATATGATTATGAGATCAATGGCAGTATTACAGATATTTATATTTTGTCATCAGCAGGAGGTGATCCGGTGAAACTTTCGGATTCGGATGGATCGTATTTTAATGCGAGATGGAAGGGTGAAGGACAAACTATTGGATACCTGGCAGATGTTTCCGGCTCAGTACAGCTTTGGGAAATGAATGAAGATGGATCTGCAAAAATGATGATATCATCTGTTGAAGAGGGAATCAACGGATTTGAGTATTCACCGGATGGATCAAAAATTTTCTATCTGAAAGATGTTAAATTTAAAGAGACTGTTGGAGAAACCTATGCGGATCTTCCGCTGGCAAAAGTTATGATCGCAGAAGAACTTATGTACAGGCACTGGAACCATTGGGAAGATGAATCCAGATCGCATATTATTGTAGCAGATCTTTCAGGTGCTGGTTTGACAAATGATACCGACATCATGGAAGGTGAACCTTTTGATGCTCCACTCTCAGCTTATTTCGATCAGGCAGAGATTTCATGGAATGCCGATGGCAGCAAGATAGCCTATACATGTAAGAAAATGGGAGGGACTGAGTATGCAGTCAGTACCAATTCCGATATCTATCTGTATGATCTTGAGAGCAAGTTAACAGTCAATTTAACTGAAGGAATGCCCGGATATGATAAATATCCTTCTTTCTCTCCTGATGGTAAAAAGATGGCATGGCAGAGTATGGAAGCTCCAGGATATGAGGCTGATAAAGATCGCTTGTTGGTGATGGATCTTGAATCAGGGGATATTTCATATCTCACGAAAGATTTGGATCAGAATGTATCAGGATTGCTATGGTCTGATGACAGTAAAACTATTCGGTTTATCAGTGGTCTCCATGCCACATATCAGATATTCAGTATCGATGTGGATACTTATGAAGTTACACAATTGACTAATGGCGTTCACGATTACACTTCATTCGAGATGACTGAAGGACTGATCTCTGCTACAAAGATGTCGATGAGAATGGCTACAGAGATCTTCACAGTGGATCCTGTTAGTGGAGATGAGAAGCAGATCAGCTTTGTCAATAAACACATTTACGATAACATTGAAATGGGCGAAGTGAAGTCGAGATGGATTGAAACAACAGATGGAAAAGAGATGTTGGTTTGGGTTATTTATCCTCCCGGATTTGATGAGTCGAAAGAATACGCAACCATTCTTTATTGTAACGGCGGACCCCAAAGTGCGGTTAGCCAGTTTTTCTCATTCAGATGGAATTTTCAGATGATGGTGGCGGGCGATTATATCGTGGTAGCTCCTAACAGAAGGGGATTACCTACATTCGGTCAGGAGTGGAATGACCAGATTTCAGGAGACTATGGCGGACAGAATATGAAAGATTATCTGACGGCAATTGATGAACTGAGCAAGGAGCCTTATGTGGATGAAGATCGCCTTGCTGCTTTAGGTGCCAGCTATGGTGGATACTCAGTATTCTATCTTGCCGGTATTCATGAAGGACGATTCAAGGCCTTTATTTCACATTGTGGAATTTATAATATGGAGAGTATGTATGCAGAAACAGAGGAGATATTTTTTGTGCACCACGACAATGGAGGTGCTCCATGGGATGATCCAAAGCCTGTAAATTACTCCTATTCCCCACACCTGAAAGTTGACAATTGGGATACTCCTATTCTCATCATCTCAGGCGAGTATGATTTCAGAATTCCTTACACGCAGAGCATGCAGGCATTCAATGCTGCGCAGCTGAGAGGAGTTCCCAGCAAACTGCTTATTTTCCCCGAAGAGACACATTTTGTCGTTAAACCACAAAATGCGATTCTCTGGCAACGTGAGTTCCGTGGCTGGTTGGATAAGTATCTCAAGTGAAAATGACATTTCTCTCGAAATCAATATTGCTCAGAACATGCAGCCTCTTTTTGGGGCTGATGTTTTTTACTTTTGCTTTGTCAGCCCGTGTATCCGGACAAATATATATCAATGAGATCATGGCGTCTAATGCCACTGTTCATGCAGATGTTGATTTTGGAAATTACACCGACTGGATCGAGTTGTACAATAGTTCTGATGTAAGCATAGATCTTAGCACTTACTTTCTTTCAGAGGATTCTTTGAATTTGTCTATGTGGAATTTCCCCATGGGAACTGCGATACAGGCAAAGGGCTATCTCCTGGTGTATGCTGATGGAACAGGAAATGGTCTGCATACCAATTTTAGTCTGTCCAAGGAAGGAGAACAGATAATGCTTGTTAACGGACAGTCACAGATTGTTCAAACTATCGTGTTTCCTTACCAGATGACTGATGTTTCCTACGGCAGAGAATCGGATGATTTACAAAGGCTGGGATTTTTTGAATCTCCTACTCCGGGAGGGGTGAATTCTGATCAGGCAACAGATAGTATTTCAGCCTTGCCGGTTTACTCCATTTTGGGCGGATTTTATACCGGGGCACAATCACTTGAAATAAGCAGTTCTAATCCTGCAGCAACTATTTATTATACACTCGATGGAACTGATCCGAAAGAGAGCTCTTTGCAGTATAGCGCTCCAATTTCCTTATTGACAACAACTGTAGTCCGCGCTAAAACATTCGAGGCAGGTACAATTCCGGGACTTACAGCTACTCACTCTTATTTCATTAATGAACCACAGAATTTGCCTGTTATTTCCCTGGTTACTGATCCTGATCATTTTTTTAGTGACGAAACAGGTATTTATGTCGAAGGAACTGCCGGTGTATCAGGCTATTGTACAAGTGTACCCCATAATGTGAACCAGGATTGGGAGCGTCCGGTAAACATCGAGCTATTTGAAAAAGATGGTACGATCGGATTAAATCAAGTTGTTGGGGCTAAAATATTTGGGGGCTGCTCGCGTGTCCGTTACCCGATTAAATCATTGGGTTTGTATGCGAGGAAGGAGTATGAAACATCTGCTTTCAGCTATCGCTTATTTCCCGACAAGGAGAGTGTTGAATATGAAACTTTTATTATAAGGGCAGGAGCAGATGACCAGCCTTTTACGCTACTCCGGGAACCGCTCACGCACATGCTGGTTAAGGATGTTATTGATGTGGATATGCAGGCATACAGGCCCGTAGTCCTCTATATAAATGGTGCGTATTGGGGAATTCACAATATGCGGGAAAAGATCAATGAGCATTATCCAAATGATAACTATGGACTGAGCCCGGATTCCATAGACATGGTCAAAAGAAATCCTGAAGATTCATGGAATGTTATTTCAGGAAGTGCAGATCATTATAATGCCATGATGGATTATATCAGAAGCAATGACATTACACAGAATGTGCACTACAACTATGTATCAGCCCAAATGGATATGGATGAATATATTAATTATCAGATCATACAGATATTTTTCGGTGGAAGGGACTGGCCCGGGAATAATATTAAATTCTGGAGAAGCAGAGAAGCTCCATACAATAAGTGGAGATGGATATTGTACGACCTCGACCATATGTTCAAAGAATACTCATCAGATATTATGGATGAAGCTACAGAACTTGATTGCGGTTGTGGATGGCCCAACCCGCCCTGGTCAACCTACCTTTTCAGGACCTTGCTGGAGAATGAGGAGTTCAAACATGAGTTTATTCAGCGCTTCTCTATCTATTCAGACAGCTACTTTTCGAGGGAAAGAATCCACACATTTATAAATGAGATGGAAGCGGTACTGGCACCTGAGATCCCTCGTCATGCTGCACGATGGGGAGGACAAAAGGTAGACCTGCCTGATAATACCTGGATGTCGCCAATCTTTGGCTCTCTGGAAAAGTGGAGAAGTAATGTTCAGGTAATGAGGGATTTTACAGATCGCAGACATGAGATGGCCCTGAAGCATGTGCAGGATTATTTTGGATTGTCAGGTCTTTACGGATTTGAAGCAGCTGCCATTCCCGGCAATGCCGGAATAGTGAAGATCGGCAGTGTTGAGCTTAGCGATTCAATATTTCGGAGTGATTTCAGTGCTGGTGAGGTGCTCGATATATCAGCTATTGCAAATGATGGTTACCTTCTTTCGCACTGGAAGATTAGCCATTATGCCGCTAAAGACAGTGCATTGATAAACTTAGGTGATCATTGGAAATACTATGCATCTTTTGATCCTCCGGTGGGAGATTGGAAAACAATAGACTTTGATGATAGCCTGTGGGAATCGGGTGATGCTGAACTGGGCTATGGAGATGGTGATGAAGCTACGGTAATTTCTTATGGGGGTGACAGCAACAATAAGATTATCACTACCCTTTTCAGAAAGAAATTTACAATTGAAGATGCCGGCATGGTGAGGCGATTCACGGTTCATCTGTTGAGAGACGATGGCGCCAAGATATATCTTAATGGGAATGAGGTAATTCGTGACAATATGCAGCGCTGGTCTACCGGATTAAATGCCACAGCTGAGATGGCAGTAAGCGGAGCGGATGAACAAATCTTTCATACCCTGCATATCAATCCTGAGTTCTTTATAAATGGGGAAAATGTGATGGCTGTCGAAATTCACCAGGCTTCAGCCGGCAGTTCAGACATCAGTTTTGATATGGAGCTGCTGACAGTTGGAGAGGGTGATGGAACGTCGGAGATATCTTACGAACAACAAGTTCAGATAGCGCTTAGTGGAATGGTAAAAGTTGAAGTAGTTTTTATAGCCGATACAAGCAATTTTGAGAATGTATTTATCAATGAGATAATGACACTCAATCTGGATAAATATCCTGATGAATTTGGTGAATATGAAGACTGGATTGAGCTGTATAATGCCGGATCTGATCCGGTTGACATGGCAGGAGTATATCTTTCCGATTCAATACCCGCAACAAAACCATGGCGAATACCCAAGGGATATCCTGACTTAACAATGATTATGCCGGGTGATTACCTGGTAGTTTATGCCGACAATCAAATTGAGCAGGGGATATTGCATGCCGGATTCAGACTTAGCGGTCTGGGAGAAGAAGTAGCGCTGTTTAAGATTTTAGGGGAAGATACCACGATGATAGATCATGTTGTTTTTAACGAGCAATACGGAAATGTAGCCTGGGGAAGATATCCCGATGGCTCGGATAACTGGGAGTATATGCCGGTGATTACGCCATGGGCGGCTAATTTCTGGGAGCCTCTGGATACAACATCAGTTGCTCTAAGCAGGTTCATGGCCGAAGTAAATGTCTATCCGGTTCCAACAGAGGGACCGCTGTTTATAAAATTCAATGAGACCATTGCTAATTCAGATCTTCCTTTGGAGATTTACATCTATTCCATGACTGGCAGGCTTGTGTCCATGACAAAGCATCGCTCTTCTGAGATGATTGAGTTATCGCTCACAGATGATCCTGCAGGATTGTACCTGGTACAGATAAGGGTAGGAGAGGATGTGTTTGAGAAAAGAATAATAGTGCTGTAGTTTACTTGCATCACCCTCTCGGCTTCTCACTCTTCTCCCGTATATCAGCAAGGCTTGTTGACTCAAAATGTTCAATTATTAAACTATTCAAGTCTCCCCAAAAATCTTTAACAGAGCAAATATTTCTTCTGTTGCAATCAAATTCCTCTGATAGACAAACGTTTACCTGTAGGCGAGAATCAAATGCTTCATAAATATGGAGCATATTGATTTCTTCCGCTTTGCGTGCGAGCTTGTAACCACTCTTCTTCCCTGATACATTGGTGATCAGATCTGCAGATTTTAATGATGCAATAATAGGATCGAGATACTTAAATGAGATCTCCTGATTTTTGGCGATGTCTTTCTGGTGTATGCCAGTCTCCTGGTCAGAAAGTGAAATTTCGAGCATCGCCCTAATACCGTATCGTACTTTGGTGTTGAATTTCAAAACTATGGATTCTTTAGTTTACACTTCATGTAAAATTAGTATTTATTGTGGAAGATGGAAAGGAATGGAGAATAGTTCGGGTGTTCGTGTTCATCCATTGGCAAATTAAATATGTTTAGCATATTTAAATTGCCCTACACCGCCCCCATAGCTTGTAACATAGCTGTACCGATTGGATCATTTGATAATACAGGGAAAGTTGAATCAACACGCTTGAAGGTATTGGCGATAGAACTTTTTCAGATCTGGCTTAATCTTCCGGCGAAAGATAAATTTGCAGATCCACATTACAAGATGTTCTGGAGTGAAGATATTCCAAAAGTCACACTCATGGATGCAAATAAAAAGGAGACTAATCTTACCATAATTGCCGGTAATTTTAATGATACAAAGGCCTTGTCTCCACCTCCGGAATCCTGGGCAGCAAATGAGGAACACGAAGTAGCTATCTGCTTGATTAGAATGGAGCCTGGAGCTATGTTTAATATACCTGAGGTATCTGAAAATGCAGATCGTTCCCTCTATTATTACAGGGGAGCTACAATTACTATTGAGGAGATGGAGGGAGGAGGAGCCCGAATTCAGTTCGCAGTAAATATATTATTTCCTTACCTTTGGATCATATTTAATGCCAATGAATTTCCGAAATAAGCCTTTCCAAATATTTGTTATTATCGTAGTCTCACTCCTCCTCTCAAGTTGGGGATGGCAGGGTCATCAAAAGATAAGCTCTTCTGTGAGCAGTTCATTTACCGGTGAGATGGAGCAATTCAATACCTGGGTGGATTTTCTGACTGAGCATGCTTCAGATGCTGATTATAGAAAAAGTGATGATCCGGAGGAGGGACCCAAACACTATATTGACATTGACAATTATCCTGAGTTTATTGCATCCGGAAGAATCCCTCATACACTGGATTCATGCATAGATGATCATGGCAGTAGTTTTGTAGATAACAACGGATATCTTCCATGGGCCACTCTGGCAAGTTATGAGGATCTGGTAAAATATCTTAAGCTGGGCGATTGGGGCAATGCTAAAATTGCTGCGGCAGATTTGGGACATTATGTGGCCGATGGACATATGCCTTTACATATTACCCGCAATTACGATGGTCAGCATACAGGGAATAATGGGATCCATAGCAGGTATGAATCGCACATGATCGGTGAATATATCGATGAGATAAATTATACGGGATCGCCGGTGGAGGATATAGATGATATCAGGACTTATATATTTGATTATCTCTATCACAATTACCAGTATGTCGATTCTGTGATCCTTGCTGATGACTATGCAAAAGCGATAGCCGGAAGTACCTCAGGAAGCGTATACCTTTCGTCGCTCTGGGAAAAAACAGATGATGTAACAATTGAATTGTTTAGAACCGGTTCTCAGGCCCTGGCAAACTTGATCTACAACGCGTGGAGTGAAGCCGGTAAACCAGCTATTGGTGATTCAGAACCGTTCGAATATGGACCTGAGCTTACTGTGAATGCCGATACTCCTTCCCAGGAGGGAACTGTTGATGTGATCAGCACAGAAGTTGGGATGATCTATTTAGTGCCTGAGAATACTGCTTCAGACCTGTCTGTTATCAGAGAGCTTAGCATTGACTCCACTGCAGCACTGGCCTATTTTGTAGTTCACTTTCCTGTATCCGGATTGGAGAATGGAGTCTATTGGTTATACGCCAGGGATTACGAGGGATTGTTATCCGAACCTGTTGCTTTCACAGTTACCGGAGTAGGAGTTGAAAACATGGAAGTTGAGAATATCCTGGTCTATCCCAATCCATTTACAGAATTTGTCCGGATATCATTTAGTCTTAAGAAAAAGGATGATATCTCTGTGAGAGTTATGGATACACAAGGAAGAACAGTTACAGTGCTAATGAATGCAGAGATGAATGCAGGTGAGCACCATCTTATATGGGATAGTGATGCCGCTACACCAGATGTTTATTTTATAGTGATAGAAATTAGGGGTCCTGATAGCTATCGGGAGGGCCTCGTTGTGAGACAGGTGGTAAAGGGGGAAAGTAAAAAGTAAAAAGAAAACCGTCATCCTGAACTCATTTCAGGAAGGGAAAAACCCCATATTCAATCTAATAAGCAGATGCATTTAGAAATTCCAATAAAGATAGATTTCTAATCCCCTCATAACTATTTGGTGCTGGGGATTTCTCAAGTGAAATAATATATTTGGGATATTGATCTCTTATGGCCATGAGGTTTCCATATTCTCTGTCAATCGTTTTTTGATCGTTCAGAATTAAGCATACCTGAAAATATGCTTTTTCACCTTTCATTTCTGCAATGAAGTCAATTTCTTTATCCCCGGATTTACCTGTATAGACAGTATGTCCAGTAGTGTTTAAATGATTGAAAACGCAATTTTCAATGATTAACCCCATATCTGCCGGACTAAAGCCTGCTATTGCATTTCTTATCCCAAGATCATTGAAATAATGTTTCTCGCCAATCTCAAAAATCTTTTTTCCCTGAATGTCTGAGCGCTTAACCTTGATTGTAAAAAATGCCTTGTTCAAGAAGTCGAGGTAGGATATGACAGTAGTAATTGAAATTGATATCTTTTGAGATTTTAAATAATTACTTATGTTACGTGCAGAAACAAGTGTGCTTGTGTTTTTTGCCAGATATGATATCAGCCTATTTAAAAATGCAACATTTCTAATTTCAAATCTGCTAATCACATCCCTGTATAAAATAGATTGGTATATATTTCTAAGGTATTCATCTATAACTTCAGCATCTTGAGCTAAGTTTTTTATGTATGGAAGACCTCCGTAGCGCAAATATAAGATTAAGCTTTCATTAGTTGATTCCAAATTATTAAATAGTAGAAACTCCTTAAAAGATAGTGGATGTATGTTAATTTCTATATATCTACCACCCAAGTGAGTCGCAAGCTCTCCTGAGAGAAGATCTGCATTGCTTCCAGTAATATAGATGTCATAATTACCTTCAGCCAATAAACTCTTTATTGCATGCTCAAAATCACTTATAGTTTGTATTTCATCAATAAACAGGAAATTTTTTTGATGATTTTCTGAATACACTTTTACATAATTATATAGCTCCGCATGTGTATTGATTTCAGAAAATTCCTGCAGTTCTTTGTTGATATATATTATCCGTGCATCAGGATTATTAATTTTTATCTCATCTATTACTTGATATACAAGATAAGACTTTCCAACCCTTCTTTGCCCTGTAAAAACCTTAATTAGGTCCTTTCCTATAAAAGGTCTTATTTGATCCAGATATCGATCTCTTTTAATGTATTCTTTCATATATGTCTGTTATATATGACAAATATACGTAAAAACAGGAAAGTGTCTGTTATAAATGACAGAAATGATTAAAATATGCCTGAATCCTATAAAAGCAGATTAAAAAAAATAGAGACGTAGCCTTCCCCACCTGGATAGCTATTGAGCCCTTATTGATTCTGGAAGAGTCGGGGAATCAAAGTGTTTTGTTCAGCGAATTGGCATCCCTGTCTTCAATAGTTTTTCCTCCTGTTGGGACAGGTGACCATTGTCCGGTTTCATGGATTGATATGCAAGGGATTAATATTTTGGAAAGGAAATTATTATTGAGATCAAAAGAAGAAAGGGGATGCGAGGTTATACTCTTTTTAAAATTTTCATTATTGGGGATTTTTTGTTGTGCAGGTGTCTTAATGAGTTAAATAAACTGTGTCGTACGACAAATCTATCTATTGCCTAAAGCTTGAATCAACTATCCAATACGCGATAATTCCTGGAGTTTTTTATTATTCAGAATCTCAATCGTGTCCTGTTTCAAAAGGATAATCTTATCTTTTTGAAAGGATTTTAAGGTTCTTACTGCACTGTCTCTTGTCATATTTGAAAATTCAGAAAGCTCCAGATTTGTGACTGAAAAATTTGATTTCCCTTCATTTGCGTGGATATCAGATAAATAAAGCAATGCATCGGCAATCCTTCCGTGTGTCTGCTTTTGAGTAAGACTTAATATCCTGCTATACATCAGTGCTTTTTCCTTACTCTCTTGTTTCCAGTAGGCCTCAGCAAATTCTCCGTTTTTTTTAAGAACTGTTTTGAACTGTACCCCGTCTACGTAGCAGATCGATGCATTTTCCATGGCGACAGCAGAATAATGGTGCCTCTTGTCAATAAATACACCCGGACTACCCAAGAGGTCCCATTCTGTGGAATATCTGATCAATAGCTTGAATTTGTTTAGTCCTTCCAAATATATTTTAACCTTTCCTGAAGTAAGAGATAAGATGTGATTAGCGGCAGATCCCTGCTTAAAGATTTTTTCTCCCGGATTAAAAACCACTTCATACCTTTCAGTATTCAGTAATTCAAGCTCTTCTTTTTTCAGGAGACTAAACAGTGGTGAGCGTGAATTGCACTCCTGACAGCTATTACAATTTTGTGATTTTTCAAACATATGATTGTAATCTTTTATCAATTCCCATTCATACAAATCGTTTATTTTCCGATCTAAATCGTTAGAAATAACGTTCTGAAAATTTCAAAATGAAATATAACGTTATTTGATTAACACTACTTTTATGATAGTGTAATTTCAATGAGCTAAAGTTATTGGAATATTTTTATTACTAATCATAAAAAAGAAGGAATATTATGTTAAAATTACCAAGGATCATTTCGGCTGCTATTGCTTTTCTTGTGTTGAGTATAAGCTTTATAAGTTGTGATAATACAGGGGAGATATTACCTATATGATCGGTGGGTATGGATGGAAGGCGCGTTTTTTAGATTCCGATGGATATATTATTATTGAAAATGCCACACCACTGGTTGGGTAAGCATTGATGATGGAGGTGCGCGCCAGGATGGACTTCCGGGAATGGCCGGAGAGTTTCATGCCGGGGGTGTACATTGTGAACAGTGTCATGGATTGGGTAGTAATCACCAGATTACAGAATCAGCTGATGATATTCATATTGATAATACATCGGCTGACGGTAAATTGTTTAATGAAGATGGAAGTCTGGCTAATGTTGATGGGCTTGGAGTTTCTCTTGACTATGTTTGCTATCAGTGTCATAAGGATGAGAACCAGGAAGGTGGTTCTAAATCTGAAAAGTCCATGAGTGATCTGGCTGAAAAAGCTGCCACTTTTCATGTAATATAATATGTATTTAGGTTAATCTTTAGTTTTTGAAAGGCCTCTGTAATTAGCAGGGGCTTTTTATTAGTCTCTTCCCCTTCGATGAGTTTTAACAAATATTCAATCCTTAGAGGGTGAAATTACTTTTGAGACCCCCACTTATTAATCACTTTGGTTAAATTCACTGGGGCTTACCCCGAAAATAAGGGTACAGGGCTTGCTCTGGGGTTTATGCCTTTTAATTTAAAAGCAAGTATTCACAGATCCTCATAATTCCATTTTTATAATGCTGCAAATTTTGTCTCTTCCTTTTGAAATGATATATTAGCAGATACAAGAATCAAAAGATTGAATAAGATGGAAAAAAGTGACAAGGAAATATTGCTGGAAATTTTTGCCGGTGCATTTTATGAAAGTGATCGTTTGAAAGCAGTTCTAAGGACGGGGAAAAAAGAAAAGCGGATCAAGCTTATGTCGGCCTATGCTTATGATCTTGCAAATAAATTTAATGGAGCATACCTTTCAAAAGACAAGAGCACTGCATTGATTTACTGGCGAACCAGTGAATTCAAACGCTCATTTCTTGATTACCTGAAGTATTTGCGATTGTTTCTCCGTACCATTCAGATCAATAAGTTCTTTGAGACTTTGAAACGTGAAAAATTTATTGAGGGACACAGACCCAAGCTCGATGATTACGTATATGTGTGGATTCTGGGTAGCGATCCATCTATAACAAGTATGAGGGGACTGGCTGATATCAGAGACCAGTTATTTAGCATCGCCAAGAAGCATAATATTCCAATTCTCATTGAAACAACTGTAGAAAAAGTTCTCAAGCTTTATAAATATGTTGGTTTCGAGGTATACGACGAATTTTTCGATAAGACCATAAATGGACCGGTTTGGTTTTTGAAGAAGGGGAATATAGAAAAGGGGACGTATGAATGAGAGGGAAGTGAGCTTGAAATAGTATTTGGAAAGCTTACTCTGCATAATCGATCCAAACCTTCATTTTTCCTGCTTTGCGATTGTCCCATGAAAAATAGGGGATGAAAGTGAGTTTTTCACCTGCATCCTTGCTCTCAATAATAGTCATTCCGCTTAAGTCGCCTTTGGCTTTTTTTGTTTTGAAAGAAGCGGATGAACTTACAGAAACATTGTCAAGGTTAATTTCTTTCTGGTCTGCCTGTTCCAGACAGTAAACAATCGGACCTCTTTGTATGGCACGTTTCCCAATATTCTCCTTAACCTTTGGATCCGCGGCAACCAGGACGACAGGCATCAACATGTTAAGTTTAATTTTATCACCGGTTTTCCAGATGCGACGAATACTTACATATCCATCTACAGGGTCAGAGTAATCCAGATCATCTCCCTTTACAGAAATATCAAAGTCATTGCACCATTCCGGAATTCTTATATTCATGGTAAATTCTGATGGAGTATGGGGATTCACTTCTAATTCAACCTTTCCATCCCATGGGTAATTTGTTTTTTGAACCAGGTTCACTGTAGTATTGCCAAGTTCTATTTCGGCATTGTTTCCAATAAACAGGTTGACAAATATATCCTCTTCGCCGGCAAGGTAGATGTAGTTTCCTATTGAGGGAATAAACCGGGCCACGTTGCTTGGACAACACGCGCATCCGTACCATTGCTGTCGGTGGTGATCACCGTCGGATTCGAGTGGATTAACGTAGAAAAACAGATCGCCCCTGAGGGAGATTCCGGGCAGAACACCATTGTAGAGTGAGCGTTCCATCACGTCTACATATTTTGCATCTTTTGAGAAGAGGTTCATTCGGTTGTTCCACAAGACCATTCCAATGGATGCGCAGGTTTCACAGTATGCCGTTTTATTGGGCAGATCATAGTCTTCTGTAAATCCTTCGTTTGTTCGCGTGCTGCCTATCCCTCCGGTAACATACATATTGCGGTAGACCACATCTTCCCATACCCTTTCAAGAGCCTCCACATACTGAGGCAATTCCTTCTCTGCAGCCACATCAGCCATCCCGGTAAAGAGGTACATGGCCCTCACGGCATGTCCTTTTATATCTGTAATTTCAGAAACGGGGGCATCATTTTGAACATAGTCAAGCCAATACTCTTCATAGCTCCAAGCACCCCCAATGCCAATTCCTTTTCCCCGCTCTTCCAGCAGCCAGTGTGCAAAATCCAGGTATTTTATTTCGTCTGTTTCGTGGTAGAGTTTTACCAGTGCAAGTTCAATTTCCTCATGACCCGGCACCCAATGTCGTTTGTCGGGACCGAATGTAGCTATCAGGTGGTCAGCAAAATTGATGGCCACATTCAGAAACACAGTTTTCCCGGTAGCTCTGTGGTAGGCAATGGCCGCTTCAATCATATGGCCACCGCAATACATCTCATGCTTCCCCATGTCGGTCCATCGATTCTCCGGCTCATTTAAGGTGTAGAATGTATTCAGGTATCCGTCGGCTTGCTGCGAATTTGCAATCAGGTCGATCCATCTGTCGAGTAATAGTTCATACTCCGGATTTGGATTATTGACAAGTGAATAGGCAATCCCCTCCATTGCTTTATAGACATCCGAATCATCAAAGTAGATACCCTTGTGCTTCCCCTCCATGCTACCCGCTGCTTTGGCAAAATTATTGATCCGCTCGGTTGAATCTTCTGTTTGTGCAATACAGGTTTGCAGGGTTGTATGCGCATGGGATTCGAGTCTTGGCGCCCAGAAATTATCATTAATTTTCACCTTGTTAAAAGGAACAGGCTGTACGGAATAAGTCTGGGCAAATATTGCACTTTGGAACAAGAACACAATTGCCAAAGCCGGGATAAAAAGTTTTTTTTGGATCATCACCTGAGTATTAATAGTATAAATCTAACAGATAGCCCATAAAAATAGTGAAGTTCTCCTTACTTACACTGTGTCAGCATTAGACGCAGCACTGTTAAAACACTTCATTTCCAGTTCACAGTAGTATATTTGGTTATTAAGAACCAAATATACTATAAAGAGATATACAAAACTAAAACCCGATTCCTGCATGAATGCCGACCATCAGATGTTGATCTTCACTATTGAACCCATACTCAATCATAGGACCAATTTTGATAATATCTAAATCAAACTCGTAGATGATTTCAATGTGTTGCACAAAAATTGCATTATTCTCCTCCATATTGTCAAGGTGGAACTCAACTCCCGGACCATAGCCGATAGACAGAGACTGGGTCAGACTATAACCAAGGCTAAGAGCCACAGAAGCATGACTATGATCGCCAATAATTAATTCAGTTCCAAGTCCTAATGAAAAACGTTGTTTTTCACCGAGACTTTTACCATAGCAAAGATGAATTCCGGGTGCCCAAACATTTTCGTTGACCAGGTAGGCACCCGCAAACCCAATTCCGAGATCATTAGTCTCTCGCTTTTGGGATTCGCTTTCAACATTTATTTGAGCCTTGATCCCCAAAGCCAGCATTACTAAAAACAGACTGACAAATACTTTTTTCAAGATTGATTTTGTTAAATTAATAATTGATTTTTATTGTTTTTTGGACTATCCCGGTGTTGTTTGGTTTAACTTTAATCTCTATGTCTTAAAGCATAGTCACTTGACTTTACTCATCTATAAGTTTGTAACTATCAATAAATCATGCATATAATCATTGTTGCATTATCACATTATCACATTATCGCATTGTCACATTGTCACAATCTCAAAAAAGACCACCAGTTTTTCCGCTCAAGTGCGTCTTATATAATTGAACAAATATTTTTTTTACCATGAAACACCTATTTTCACTTATCGTACTGGCTTTTTTTGCCCTATTAATTAGTTGTAATTCCGGAAATAAATCAGATTCTGATGAAATCTATGAATATGTAGAAGAAACAATTGATCTCAATGATTTATTGACTGAGAGGCTGGGTGACTGGGGAGAAAATGGAGCAATCTGTTATGGAATATTAGCCCTTATTGATACAGATGGTATTTTTCAGGAAGGAGCTGTTATAAAGGCTAAAATAATGAGGATTAAGAGTGATAGCGTTAAAATGAAATCGCTTGAAAACATTAATCTCCGGGAAGTTGTTGGTTGCGATAAACTTGGAATTTCAAAGGGGGAGACATGGTGGGAAACAGAAGGTGATCTTTTCCTGGACAAAGAATCTGCGGATGCATTTTTAGCAAAAGCACTTATTGATGCTACAAATTAGCATTTAGTTACAGTCGATTATTGAGACAATCATTGTATATTGACGGTCTTTATAGGCGTATCCCATTTCGATTGATGTACAAATGAACGATAAGGAATTAATTGAAAAAATTCTTTTAGATGATGATACTGCTTTTGAACTTTTGATTAAAAAGTACGAGAGCCTGGTTTTTAATACCTGTTATCGCCTTCTTAAAAACCGTGCAGATTCAGAGGATCTTAGTCAGGATGTATTCATTGAAGTATATCGTTCCCTTATCCACCTTCGAAACATTGATAATATGTCGGGGTGGTTGTTTAAGATTTCATATAGCAAATGCATCAGTTTTCTTCGCAAGAAAAACCCGGCAAAGGCTTCTCCGAACAGTGATTTTGAAGTTTCAATTAATCAATTGGAAAAAAACCTCAGACTTACTGAAAGAGATACTCCTGAAAGAAGGTTAGAGAGGAAGGAAGCTTCTTTTATGTTGTTTAAAAATATCGACCTCTTACCTGAAAATCAGAAAACGGCACTACTCCTTCATAAATTTGAAGGTCATTCTCATAAGGAAATCTGTGAAATAATGAAACTTTCTCAAGCTTCAGTTGAATCATTAATTTACAGAGCTAAAGTAACATTGCGTAAGTCATTAATAACTTATTTTGAAAATAATTGAAATATGGAACGTATTAAAAGACAACGAATAACAAAGTGGCTCAATATATTTTTGTTGGTCATTAATATTTCCGCAATTAGCACCATTATTGCGATGAATCAGGTTGACGCTCCTGAAGTAATTACGGGTCAGTTTAATTCTGACGAATTCTTAAGACAAGAATTGAATCTGACAGATGATCAGTTTAAGACTATTTCAGAACTGGATGCAAAAATTTTCAGAATCTATCAATCTATTCTGGATATGCAGTGCGAGGAGCAATTTAAATTACTTAATGAACTATTACTGGATGATCCTTCTCAGGGGAGGCTGGACTCTCTTGCTGTCAAAATTGGACAGCTGCATACAGGAGTTAAACGCCAGACAATTAAGCATTTCTTAAATATCAAAAGTATTGTTGATGAGGAACAAAAAGTTCTGCTGGATCAACTCTTAATCGATATGATGAAAATGAATGATCAGTGCAAGTTTTGTAATAAAACCGATTGCGACAGACGTACTCAGATATCAGGTGATCGTTAATAATATGGATTGCAAGCTGCAGGTATTCAGACCTATATAAAGTATTTTCAAATTTCTCCCATTTACAACGCCAGATATTGAAACTTATAACGTCTTTATTATGTCAGATGAAGCATTCAGTTCCAATACTTCAGTAAATTAACACCGTTTGGGTTTTAATTCTGGTTGAAAAATAAATAGTAAGAGCATGAAATGTAGCCAAATACATCAGGATATATGTTTTGATATTTCGAATAAAGAATTCGAAAATCATCTTGCCGAATGTACAGCGTGTAATGAGCTGTATGCAAAAGTTAACGATGCAATGTCACTGTTGGATCATAGTGAAGATGTCCCGGAAGGTTTGCTTGAGTCGATATTGATGAAGAAAGGTGAGCGTGAATATGTTAAAACCAAAAAACTGAATTTATCGGGTTATTTTCAACTTGCCGCGGCGATTATTTTCGGAGTTTTCATTGGACATATGTTTGGAAAAAATGCAAATGCTACTGTAATCTCACAAAAGAATAAACCAATAGTTGAATATTATGAGTCACATCATTTAAATAATGATTATTCTGAATTTGATATCCACTTTCTTTGGTTATAAAATACTAATATGAAGAAGAAGAAAAACAAACTTGCAAACTGGCCCAGGATAGTTATACAATGGGGAGTTATTGTGTTTATGGTGTATTTGGCCATCCTTGCATTTTTTAAGGATAGCTTTATAGCTGATTTTGAAGCTTATTGTCCTTTTGGAGGTTTGCAGGCCATTGGAAGTTATTTGCTAAACAATTCATTGGCATGTACCATGACGAGTACGCAAATTGTAATGGGAGCTCTGCTTGTTGTCGGGGTCATCTTGTTTAGTAAGCTGTTTTGTTCATACATATGTCCCATAGGAACCTTTAGCGAATGGCTTGGAACGTTGGGGGATAAACTGAAGATCAGAATAACAATTAAAGGCGTTTTGGATAAAGTGCTTCGCTCTCTAAAATATATTCTTCTTTTTATAACATTATATTTTACATTTGAATCGAACGAGTTGTTCTGCAAGGAATATGATCCTTTTTATGCCATAGCTTCAGGATACGATGTTGATGTTACAGTACTCTATGCAACCATAGCTATTGCAATAACAATACTTGGATCAATTTTCGTTAGATTATTCTGGTGTAAATATCTTTGTCCCCTGGGAGCAATTTCAAACATATTTAAATTTACCGGTTTCTTTATTGCAGTGCTTCTGATTTATATTGTGCTGTTGTTATTTGGAGTACAAATACATTATACATGGCCACTGGGGATAGCAAGTGTTGGCGGATATTTGCTTGAAATTCTATGGAAGAAGGGTAGTTTTTTCCCTCTTGCAAAGATTACAAGAAATGTAGACAGCTGTACCAATTGTCAGCTCTGTACCATTAAATGTCCTCAAGGTATTGATGTTGCTAATCTGGAGGTAGTAAAGGATGTTGATTGTAATTTATGCAGTGAGTGTATCGTGGTTTGTCCGGAAAAAGACACCATGCAGATAAATAAAAAGAAAAACTTAAAGTGGCTTCCGCCAATTGCAATTGTTGCGTTATTTGGACTTGGATTGATCTTGCAATCTTTTTGGGAGATCCCTACAATTGATCAGAAGTGGTTCACTCCGGAAGAGATGGTTAATTCTCAGACCTACTCCCGTTCAGGAATGAAGAATATCAAATGTTATGGTAGTTCCCAGGCGTTCGCTTCAAAAATGAAAAAAGTTAAGGGAGTCTATGGTGTAGCAACTTATGTGGGAGATAAGAAAGTGGATATCTATTTTGATCCTACAGTGCTGTCTGAAACCGAAATTGAGCAGATAATTTTCACTCCTTCCAGTGTTTCATTGCGTTCATTGAAGAGTGGTATCCAGAATATTACTGAAGTGACTGTACAATTAGAAAGTTTCTTCGACTCATATGATTTCACTTATCTCGCCAGACTTCTTCAACAAAAAACAGAAGCCATTGGTCTAATCACTGAGTATGGTTGTCCGATTGTTGCTAAACTATATTTTCCGGCTGGTGCAGTGTTGGATGATAAAGAATTAGCTGATATATTGGAATCTGAGCATCTTACCTACGAATCAGGTGGGAAGTCAAAAGAGGTTGAATTGAAATATGAAGTGATTGGAAAACTTTCATCAGCATCAATTTCAAGGGGAGAGTACATTGCGCTCTTGTTTAAACCATATAAAAAGGCATTTAATAAGTATTCAAATTACGACAGCACTGTTGTTAGCACTTACAGACTGGTAATGGGTGAGAATATTAAATTCAGTAAACGATTCTCTTATCTGGTAAGTCATATTTCAAATAATAACGGTATAATAATGCTGGAAACAGTTTTAGATGATGATTACAAAAGAATGGTGGATATATCTTTTGTTGATACAATGACAAATTCTATACAGATCTATCAAATGGTAAATAGTGATAGTTTAAGCATATCATATACAAACGGAACAAAAGCGATGGTGGAGAATATGTTCCATTTCGATGAGGAAGGGATGATTGTAGATGATGAGAAATAGATAGCGTGGAGGAAGTGTTTTATATGAAGTTGATAATTCGAACAAGTCTGAATAAAAAGCTGTAAAAAGCTGTAACAAAACGATAAGTTTAACTAAAATCGATGCTTATGAAAATTACTACATTTTTCTTTTTATTTGTTTTTCTTTCATTTTCTGCTTTTGCGCAGGTAACTTTTGATTGGCAATCCCAAACAATTAGTCCTGATAACAATCTACGGGAGATGAATATTGTAAACGACACTACTACTATACTTGTTGGCTATGGTAAGACTTTTTCTAAATCTGCGGATCTTGGCCTGACATGGGACAATGTTCCAATTTTGACTCCTACTTTTGATTTTATTGATATTAGTATTAACGAGAATGGAGTAGGTTATGCCTGTGCTGAAGATGAAAGGGTTATCAATAATCCCAGCGGTGGAGAACCTGATGTTTATGCTGATGGTTTTCTGCTGAAAACATCAGACAATGGTCTGAACTGGGCTCACATTGATATCTCAACAATTGGTGTGGGAGATGATCCTGTATTTAATCCGAGTGCCCCGGCTTGTTATGGAAGACATTTCAGGTCAGTTGAGGTACTTGGTGACAACACTGCCTTTCTTGGCGTTGAGTGGTATGAGTATGTTTCTGTCACAGGAGCAAGAGCATCTCATGCTGCAGCTTTTAAGACCACAGATGGTGGTCTTACATGGATCGACATTACAGATAATGGGAAATACCCCTACGGAATCGAAGTGGCTGATACAAGCGTCTATTTCGGAGGCTCAAACCATTTGTTTAAAGCTGTTGATGGAAGTGATGTTGTTACAGACATCTATCCTAATCTTGTTACAGCAGCCGGTGGAGATGCTACAATTTTCATTTTTGATTTTACAATCATTAGTGAAGAAGAGGTCTACGTAGTTACTTCGGGTAATGGGATGTATAAAACAACTGACCGTGGCGCTTCATTTTTGAAACTTGGTGGTGAAGGAATGCCTACTGGAGGAAATGACATGTATGTTGTTAACGACACGGTTATGCTTATACTAGGAACTTCCACCAAATCAAAAGTCACCCTTGACGGAGGCTTGAATTGGGCAGGCTGTTATCCCGGAGCAACTTGCTATGAAATTGGCGGAGTGCTGAACGATTCACTCTATGGACTCGGAAAATCAAGTATTCATAAAATTGCTGTTGCGGATTTACTTGACTCTGTTTTTACATGGACACCCAAGCAATTGAACGATGGAAGTAATCTGCAAAAAATGCAAATCATCGATGCTGATAATGCAATTATTGTTGGTTATGGTGGTACTTTTAAAGAGACAACAGATGCCGGATTAACCTGGAATCAAGCTGATTTGCCTGAGTTGTTTGTCAGTGGAGCAGATTATGACTTCTCAGATGTAAGTACATCAGGCGAAGTATCCTTTGCCAGTACACGACGCCACCAGATGATAGATCTTCCTTCCAGCTCTGTTTATCCTGATTTTTATGCACGTGGTTTGCTATATAAATCGATGGATTACTGGAATACATGGGATCTTCTCGATGTTGGAGATATTGGTGATGCATTAAGCACTGATCCTGCATTGAATCCGCATTTAGATGGTTGTTACGGACTGAGTCCCACAGAACTTGAATGCGTGAATGATACGATTGTTTATCTATATGCTAACTGGGTAGATACTACTGCAGGAGCGGACAACAGAGATGAGCATTCATATGTATTCAAAACGATCGATGGTGGTGATTCATGGGCACCAATCACAGAAGATTTTGGAAGTAGTAACGTAACTTCAATCCAATTCATAACTAAGGACATAGGTTTTATTACCGGTAATACACTTTTCTTGCAAACTATTGATGGTGGAGCTTCATTTATTGATTTGTATCCTGCTATTTATGCGGCAGATGATTCGGATAGTACCAAGTATTTGGGAGGAATTCATTATATAGACGAGAACGAGTATTATGTTGTATCAAACTTAAATGGTATTTTTGCTACACAAGATGCCGGAACAACATTTACCATGATGGATGGTATAGGTGGAGCTTATGATTTCTATAAAGCAGATCCTACGACCTATGTGGCTCTTGGCAATTCAACCAAATCAAAAATTTCATGGGATACCGGAGCTACATGGACCGATATTTATCCTGGTTCCTCAGTTTGGGATATAGGTGGAGTATTAAATGATTCTTTGGTGGGATTGGCAAAATCCGTACTTTATAAAATTGCCCTGACCAACCTTGAAGCGCCTAGTACAGAAACTGATATCCTTACATTTGTTCTGGATGAGCAGGATAGTGATGCCGTTATTGATGCAAACGGATATACAATTGCGATTGATGTTCCTGAAGGCACCGATGTTACTGCTCTCTCTCCAACAATTACCATCTCTGATTTTGCTAAAGTTGCACCTGCATCTGAAGTAGCACAGAATTTTACAGACCCTGTTACTTATACTGTAACGGCGCAAGATGGAAATACAACACAGGATTGGGTTGTAACAGTAACTGTTTTAGTAGGTATACCTGAAAATCTGGTAGGTGATATCACTATGTATCCAAATCCAGTGAAGGATATGATCTATTTGAAGAATCTTGATAATGTAGAGAGAATAACAATTTATTCAATTGTTGGAGAATCTATACTTAATCTTGAACCTGAAAACAGTGACATGGAAATTGATATGGGAGTGCTTGAAGAAGGCATCTATTTTATCTCCTTCGATGTTGAAGAGGGCGAAAGATTAACGAAGAAGTTCGTTAAAATGTAGCTGAAATTATAAGGCTGTCTTAATTTTAAGACAGCCTTATTTATACAAGACTTTTCAAACCCAGGAATGATTAAAAAAGTTTCAATATTACTTTCGGCTTTACTATTCGGAATCTTTGTTTCAGCTTATTCACAAAATGGACTGAATCTTAAAGGAAAAGTTCTCAATAAGAAAACCGGAGAGGTAGTTATTGGTGCTGCAGTTCAGCTTGAGGAACTTGAGCTTTGGACTATAACAAATGAAAAAGGCCAGTTTGAATTTAAGAATATCATTCCCCAAACTTATACTATTCATGTGCGGTGTTTATGCTTTGAAAACCTCACAACCACTACCGTAATTAACAGGAATACTGTTGATGATTTGATTCTTAAGCTGGTGCCTACTTCCTATGACATGAAGGAGGTTAATGTTCTTGCAAAAAAAGGCAATAACATAAGCACATCTACGAATATAGGAAGTGCAGCAATCGAACATGTTCAAGCTACCAGTCTCAGTGATATTATGCAGTTATTGCCTGGGAATATTGCAGAAAACCCTGACCTCTCAAAGCCTCAGCAAATTTCTATCCGGGAGATTGGTACTGATGATAATACCTCGATGGGAACGGCTATTATCATTGACAATGCTCCTGTTTCAAACGACGCAAACTTACAAACCCTGTCTGTCGCCTCCTCAAGAGAAGGAGAATTTAGTACTGTGGTTGGTACAGGTATTGACCTGCGACAAATATCAACAGATAATATTGAATCTATTGAAGTGATAAAAGGGATACCATCCGTAATATATGGAGACCTGACATCCGGTGCCGTGGTAGTGAAGACAAAAGCAGGGGCCAGTCCCTTATCTGTTAAATTGAAGGCCGATCCTAAAATCAAGCAGATGGCATTTAACAAGGGTCTTAAGATTCCATCTACCAATGATTTTTTAAATATAAATTTCGATTATCTCTCTTCTTTTTCTGATGTCACAAGTAAGTACAAGGGGTATAAGAGAGTAACCGGACAAATGGCTTATTCAAGAGTATTCATGAAGGCTACAACACCACTCTCCTTTAATACCAAGCTGAGTTATTATGGAACGATCGACAATGAGAAGACAGATCCTGATGCAATGGTCGCAAATGAAGAGTATCGAACAGAAAATCAGGGTGTGAGAATGAATATGTATGGTTCCTGGGCCCTGAAGAAGAAATTAATTTCGAATTTGAAGTATACCTTCTCTCTTTCCTATACGCACCAGGAAAGCTATCAGAAAAAGTATCGTACTTCCAGTGGTGGTGTTCAACCCATATCATTGTCTCTGGTGGAAGGCGAAAATTATGGGATTTATCTTCCCACTGAACAACTTACCGAATTAACTGTCGATGGCAAACCTGTAAACGTCTTTGCTCAGGTGACCTACGATAAGTTTATAAATTTTGATAATGGTATAATCAATAAAATATTATTTGGAGGTGAATATCGTCTGAGTGGAAATTATGGGGAGGGACAGATATACGATATCACCAATCCCCCATTTATCTCAAATAGCAGTAGTCGTCCGCGCTCTTTTCGTGATATACCAAGCCTGCAAAACTATTCTGTATATCTGGAAAATAAGATTATCATTCCAATAAAGCAAACACGCCTGGATATCCAGGGAGGAGCACGATTAAATAATTATCAGCCTTTTGATCTGTTTTCAAGCAGTATAGGCTTTTATCTTGAACCTCGGTTGAATATTCGATATACCTTGCTTAATAAGATGAATAACCAGGTATTTGACCTTCTCTCCTTCAGTTTTGGAATGGGAAAAACATTTAAATCGCCTTCACTGATCTATTTGTACCCTGATAAAGCTTACTATGATCTTCCTGTCCTGGATTATTATACCGGTGATCCGGCTACACAATCATCCGTTTTCTACTCCATGAATTTCAATACTGAGAATCCGGATTTGAAGCCATACGAAAACTTGAAGAAAGAGATTGGATTGGATTTTAAAATTGGCCGGATTTCAGGAAATGTGACTGCTTTTGAAGAGGAGCTGACAAATGGTTTTCAATTCGAACCAAAATATGAATTTATCAATGGTTATAAGTACATAACCGATAGTATTCCCATTGGAGTCAAGCCTGATATTTCTACTTTGCCGGTAGAATATTATAACCATATCATCGGATACAGATCTCCAAAAAACAACCAGCAAACAAATAAATCTGGAATCGAATTCAACCTGAATTTCGGTAAGATAAAGTCTTTATATACCTCATTCACACTGGATGGAGCGTACTTGAAAACAACAAGGTATTATAGCACAATGGATTACGAGCACCATCCAAGCAGTGCTTCCAGTGAGCCGTTACCTGATATAGGCATGTATCCCGGAGGTGAGAGTAAAGTTAGCGAAAGACTGAATACCAATTTACGAATGGTAACCCAGATTCCACAACTAAGGATTATTCTATCAACAACCTTCCAGGTAATATGGTTCAATAATTACTACTACCCACTTTATGATGAGGCTCCAATTTTCCTTTTTGATAAAGATGGAAATATCATTGAGTTTACCCAGGAGATGAGGACTGATCCTGATTTCATGAGATATGTTAATGTGAAGAGTGACTACTATTATCTGAAGGAGGAGATGCCACCACTGTTTTTAGCCAATTTCAGACTCTCAAAAGAGATAGCTGATAAAATGAAATTGAGCTTGTTTGTGAATAATTTTCTCAATTACAGACCTATGTATCAATATACAAGGTCACAAAGCTATACCAGGAGAAATCAATCTATATATTTTGGTGCTGAAATTACATTTATTCTCTAATTATGAGCTTTCAACAAAAAAATATAGATATGAGAAAAATAAGCTTCCTAAGTTTCATAGCTATTTTTGTATTGCTGACATCATGCATAGAACAGAGTCCTGATTTCAATAGCTATTCTGTTGAGCTACGGATTAATTTTGGTGATGAGATACCTGTAGAATTCAGAGAAGGAGCTAAGGTTGTATTGAATAATCTTGGCAAGGATTTTTCTTTTACGAAATATACTTCTTCAGAAGGAAATGTAACTTTTACTGATATAGAGCCCGGATTCTATAGCGCTACGGTTGTACATTCTTACAGCGAAAGTGGCAGCGCGTTTTTCTTAAACGGACTAAAACTCATTGATATTTTCGCTCCGATAGTCGATACTATAGAATTAGTTTCCAGTGAGACCAATGCCTTTGTAATCAAAGAATATTATTATAGTGCGTGCTTAACGCCAGCCGGAAATCAATACTCATCTGATCAATTTGTTGAGATCTATAATAATTCTCCCTTGGTTCAATATGCAGATGGTATCTCTCTCATTGAGCATGAATCTTATTCATTAGAGGAGAATTACTGGACTTTTTTGGAAGACACTATTGTAGCCAGAATGATCTGGACTATCCCCGGAAATGGGACTGATTATCCTGTTCAGCCAGGCCACAGTATTGTGCTGGCCAGAGATGGAATAAATCATCAGGACGACTCCCTTGGAAATCCATTGAGTCCAGTGGATCTTTCTCACGCTGATTTCGAATTTTGGGTGAAATCAGTTACGGGTGGCGATATTGACGGGCCATTTGCAGTGAATCTGATTGAGAACCTTTTTACTTTCAGGGGATCAGATATTGTTTTTCACACGCGCGGGGGAAGTGCAATTGCTATTGCCATGATTCCCGGTGATGCGGAGGCACGTGAAACTTTTATCGAGAATCATTTAATTACCAAAGAGTTAACCAGTACGAGATATTACGGGAAGGTCCCCAATGAATATATTCTCGATGCAGTGGAAGTTACATGGGATGAAGCCCATGCTATCTATAAGAGGTTTCCTATTGAGTTGGATGCCGGATATACTTATGTTGAAGCGGGTTCCAAATCTGGCTTATGTGTAAGAAGAAAAGTGAAAGAAGTGATTGATGGAAGATATGTATACCAGGATACAAATAATTCTACGGAAGATTTCTTTAAGGATGCCATCCCTAAACCATGGATATATGAAGAGTAAAGTATTGCTTACACTCATATTACTACTGAATTTTCTGCTTGTCAATGCTGAAGGCCCGGACAGTATAAATGCCGTATCATTAAATTCATTCGATTTAATGCCACTTATAAATCCATGGCTGGAAAGTAGCAATCCGGCAGGACTCAGCTTAAATCCTGATATTTTCCCGGGTAAGATGGATCTTGGTTACCACAAGGAAACAGGTGATTATAAACGGGTTCAGCAGGGAGACAGTATTGATCACTATAGATTTCGGATGAAGCGTTATAAGAAAATTGAAAATACTTTTTTCTACGGAGACTTCAGTTACGATAAGAGTTTTGAGAGAGGTACTTATTATACAAATGTTAACGATCCATATAGAGGAACACCATACTTAATAGTTGATACCATTGGGAACGATACATACGACAGAGAATTTTTTACGCTGAGGGGAGATATGTCAACACCTTTGTTCTGGAATATAACCTGGGGTTTTTCCGCGGACTTAAATGTTGGACTGGCCTCTCAGGATAGAGATCCACGACCTAAAAATAAAGTCATGAACCTGGCGCTGTCTCAAGGTTTTCTCTTTTCCTATCCAAAACTTAATATGGGCTTTAATTTTCTCTATAGCTATTACAACGAAGACATTGAAATTGATATAATCAGAAAAAACACCCAGATGGCGTTCTTCCAGCTTCATGGCATGGACTCATATACATATCACATAGCAAAATCATTTAATCGTTTATACAAACGAAATAGTTATGGTGGAGAAACGCAGGTAAGTTATAAATCAGGAATTTTTAACAGTCTGATCAGTGCTAAATTATTATACATCAATGAAATTGCCAATGATGGCCGAAAAGCAGGAGATGCCTCATGGTCATACATAAAGAACGATTCGGAACTTGACGGAATTACATTCGAGTATTTCAGTACGACACTTATCAGGGGTAATTCTTCAATTCATCGTTTTCATGCTTATTCAAAACTAAACAGTATGCTGGGAGCTGAAATTATTCAGCGACTGGAAGCGGTAGGGGATGTGGGAGCCGCCAATTGGATTACTTATGGTACAGAAGAAAAGTATTATTCCATGCTGATTGATGCCGAAGTGTCATATTCATTCTTAAGGATGAAGGAGAAATATGTGAAGAATTATGAAGTCGATATTGCGCTGAATTATTATGGATTTGAACAGGGATATTATGTCCCAACGCGCGAAGATGCATATGAGAATTTAGTAATGTCTGTTAATATCGATAAATCTTTCTACTTAAAGGGACATATTTTTTCTCTTGCAACAGGATTAAAACATAAAAAGAATCTGGCCTTTACTCAGAATTATGGGGAGGGAAATTTCATTACTGAAAAACTAATGATTCC
>JAUUZQ010000138.1 GCA_030589895.1 Bacteroidales bacterium | reverse complement strand
TATAGAGGCTCAAATAACTATCCTTTTGGTGCAAGCGAAGCTAAAACTTGTAGTGACATACCAAACCGAAACAAAACATGGTGAATTACAATTTTATTAAATGGACTATTTCAGCAAACCCTAATTAATGTGGTTCGCTTAAGTGCGATACCTGCTTTTCAACTTATTGTGATTCCTACAGATATTGATATTCCGACCCACAGCGAGTGGACAAAAACACAAAATCCAGAACGGATTTCTGATTGAGCCCTTACCTAGATTAGGATAAATGCTGAATGGAATTTCTTATTTATTAATTCCATCATTACTTAGATCACCTTTTGAAATTTTGTTGAGTTTTTGTTGTGATGTTTCAATTAGTTGTTTTGCATTCTCTCCACTAGTAAGAGTGAAATTTTCAAGCACCTCATTAATTGCGCTCATTGTTTCAATATCAATTGAATCCTCAGAATTCCCATGCACTTTTCTAAGAATATTTATTTTTTCAAAATCTTCTATTCCTTCTCTCAACATCTCTAATCTTAAACTTGAATAATAGTCGATAGGTTCACTATTGCTACTTCGATAGATAAATGAAAAATCACCAGCCGTATTTGAACCATCTCTAATATCAAAAGGATTATTATTCCTCCAAAAGTCGAATGCCCACCTTAAATACCCGTCAAAATTGTTATTGGCGCAATAATAAGCCATCCATGTCATTTCTGCCGGGCTTGTTAGTGGTGTTACATAATTATTTGGCACTTTTTGGGTGCAACTGGTATAGAATGTCGAAATCATATCTTCTGAAACTCCTGAATTTGAAGCGTCTTCGATAATCCCACTAATATCAAAAAATGAACTTTTCGTTGAATCATGTAAACTGTGGGAATAGGCTATTCCCAGTTTCCAATCAGGATCGTTCTCATGAACTGTTTGAATTACTCTACCCAGTTTTGATTCCGATACTTCGTCCATATACAGAACAGTGATCCCAAACCAACCTTTTGATTTTAAGTGCATATTAAAATCCGTAAGAAAATGATCCCACCTTTCATTATATTCTGTTGAACCAATTTGGGCTTGTACTATTTTCTCAGTACCGGAGCTTTCATCCCAATAGGGTATTACTGCCTCATTCCATCCAAGGGGTGAAAAACAATTGATTTGTTTGTCAATCCCCAGAGACATCATTTCTATGACATATTTATCGAAGGGGGAATAATCATATTGCCATATATTATCAGCTTTTAAAATCCACTTAATCATTGATGCTGAGCCCAGGGCACCTTGCTTGATGTGAGCAGTGATAACTTTTTGTCCGGCATCAGCCAACAATTGATATGCAGGTCTAATTAAATTGAAATGTGAATCAGACCACATTTCAATTTTCGGATTATAGATTGTGTTATTGTAAAAATTCAATGCAGCAGTTGGGAATTGCCATAGATCTAAATGAAACGTCCAATCAGAAACTTCTGGCAATACCATATCCAAAACATCAACTTCCAGTCCAAAATCAAGTACATCTCCATCAGCATTTATTGATAAATTCCCCTGATACAGCCCAGGGGATATATCTGTTGGGATATCAATACGTATAAATACAGAGATAGTATCGTCTTTATTTAATTTTGAGATTGGTTTTGATGAGAGTGCATCAGCGATATTAACATATTCTGTTCTAATTGGATAGCCTCCGCATGATCTGGGTTCAATGTCACCTTTAACAAACTGTCCAAATCTGAGGTTCTTATCATCGAGTTCAAACTTGTCATTTCCTGAGCTCATCACGACAAAGCTTAAATCCAAGTCTGCAATGTCAGTATCAGACCATATTAAAAGTTGATAATAGATCCTTTCGCCTTTCCATCCGGTCTCTTTCTGACTATCTAAAACCTCATGATCAAAAGCGTACCCATTATAATAATAATCAAATTTACTGATAAAGGTTCCGGAGAGATTCTGCGCACTACATGTTATTCCTGCATATAAGGAAATCAAAAGTAGAAAGCTCTTTATATTAATTTTCTTAATCGCCAGAAGTAATATCATAACGAAACAATAAATTATATTAATTAATAATGTGAGAAATAGTTGGATGGGTATCTTAATTCTTATTCGTAGACTTCTCAATTATTTCTCTTACTAGATTGAAGTCATTTACATTTTTATTTCGTCCATCCTCATTTCTTGTAGCAATGCGAATAATCTGATCTATATCTTCTGGAGCAAGAGATTTTTGGTACTTAAAAAACAGTTCATAGTCTTCAATTCCCTCCTTTAACAATTCCAACCTTATACTTGAAATTGGGCCGTTTTTACCAGGGTAAACAATATATTCATCGCCTTGAATGAAGTTGTATACAGGGCTTTTAAAAACATCCTGTGGCCAATTATTATAAGCCCATCTTAAATAACCATCCACATTATATTTTAAGGCAAGCCATGGTATCAACCGTCCTTCTATTGCTGGTGAAAATGTAAAAGTATTTGGATGAGCCGGTTGCCCACATAGATAAAATGTTGTTGGTAAATCCTGCTCATTCCTAATATCAATGTAATGCAAAGCCTCACCATTATCGAGATTTTGCTTTGGGAAAAATTCATATGAAATTGAGAGAGCTCCTGAAGCAAACTTATGGCTTTCAGGATAACCGGCAATAGTTATCATATTGCTAAAATGTGGGCTTGTCTTTATAATAAGATTGGAAATCTCAGAAAGCACCTCTTCTGGATTTTCATCAAATGACAAATAAGTAATATTCTCCCACCCTTTTTCTTTTAAATGGGAATAGAAATCCTTCAAGAATTTACTCCATATTTCCTGGTAATTAATGTCTTTTGGTGAATCAAAGTAGATCTCTTCCCAAATATTTTTTTCTTCATCAATATAACTTAAGCGCTGCTTGCCACGAAAACTTGTTACAGAATATGCGTTTATTCTCTTTTTTATACCTGCACGAATGGCTTCCTCAACATATCTGTCAAAAATAGAATAATCAAACTCCCATTCACCATTACTTTTAAGTATCCATTTCACCATTCCACTATAGCCTGCAAATGTTTGAGATCTGGTACTCCCATTTATCCATGGCACTCTCCATGGTTCATGTGTTATAGTAGTGGTAATTGCACTCAAACCAATATTTGATTGTGCAGCAAAATATGCTTTTAAAATTTCCCAATGTTCTTCTGACCAATCATCAACATCATAATAGTTTGCAATAGAGTTTGGATTTAGCCACATATTAACATAAAAGTTGTAATCATTTGGACTTGGGATAGATTTTGCAGAGATATTTAGCTTGTATTCTTCTCTGTAACTCTTGCCGTCGATTCCAATTTCAATTTCGCCAAAGTACTCACCTGCCAAAGTATTCTCAGGTATATCAATTGTAAACCAAATGGCTTGGCTCCTATATTTTTGTAATTCTATTTTACTGAATTCGTAAAGAGGATCCGCAATAATATCAGGATTCATTGTACCCGTGATCGATGTGTTGGGATGAACAACATCCTCATAACGAGCAGACCAATCAAACTCGCTGGCAGAACGATTTACAGGCACATATCCCACTAATCTTTTTCTAATATTATTTGAACTCAATGTATCTCCATTGCTAGAGACCAGGTCATTTACTTTAACTGACAATTGCTCTTTGTCAGATTTTGATATAACAGCCAACTGGAATGAAATCATTTCATTTCTAACTCCACTTATTTCCATTGATGTTTCTTTATCAATTGGCCATATTTCAAATAACTTCAATCTGGGAACGCTGTCCAGTTCTGCCCTATTAAAATCTCTCGGAAATCTGGGAACTTTTATAAGGCTGGATGTACTAAGCTTATTAGTAGGAACCCATATGACAATTGAATCTTCTGGCAACGCTTTTTCAACTGTTGATTGAAGCCATTCAGGCATAATTATTATTGGATCAATAACTATTTTATCATTAATCTCTAAAGAATCTGGGTTCTGTTGGCATGAAATAGTTGTAATTTGAAGAATAACAATCAGTATTAATAAATCTCTTAAAATATTTCTTTCCCACATTGTAATCGTATTTGACATTAAAAGTAATTGTAAATTCCTATTCAATAATTTCTGTAAAAAGGCAAGCTGGGAAGTGGACTAATCCACAGTCATTATAGTCTTGTATTCAGGGATCACTTTAAAACCTCGGATTTTCAGGAATTTACCCTTATCAAAATCAATCGTTTCCTCCAAATCTTCCAGATATTCATAATCTGAGTATATCGGATGAAATTTAATGAGCATTTCATCTCCCAGTTTGCTAAAACCAGATTTCTTCAAACTGATTTCCCACTTTCTACTATGATAAAAATGATCAGTAATCAATTCTCCTTTCATAAAGGCTAATCCACGATCACCAATATAATCCACATTAATGAAAACATCGTTTACCTTTGAAATATCAGATTGAAGAGATAAGAGGTATTTCGAAGCTGATATCTTCTCAACATGCATTTCAGGTTGAAACACAGGAACAAATATCTTATAAGAGCTGAAGTAATCCAGTAGAGACTCAGAACACTCAAGCGTTCCTTTATCCAGAAGAGGTTTTTTCTTTAATGCTGGTAAAATATGCAGGAAAGAAGATGCTTCGCGGCCGATAATTTCGATGTTTTCATCACCTTCGAGGAGAAGTGTATTCGATATATAAAGGTGCTCACCAATTTTCACAGAATTGTGAGCCATTTCCTGGGGCAATACCACAATAATATTACCGTTGGCTTTAAAAGAAAAAGGATTGACAAAGTCTCCTTTAATCATGATTCCATCTGTATCCCTAGTTTGTTTAGCATTCCTTATTTTAGAGATGGAGGTTTTTGCCGGGAATCTCAGCTCCGGTACTATACCATTGATGGAGCTGAATATATAATAGTTTTGATTATCCTTTTTCAGAATGGTTAGGGCTTGTACAGTGGCAGATTTCAAAATCAAATCATCCAGTTTCAGGTTAAAAGGAAAAATCCCACTCATCCCTGCGGGAATGTCCATTGTTCCAGCGAATGGAAAAGTGAAAGTTTCATCTTTTCCTTCAACTTCAATACGTACATCCAGGATATCAGAAATCTCTTGATGATCCTGGAAATTAATCAGGAAGGCAAATCCAGCATCCCCAAATGAGCGTACAGCGTATCTAAGAGTTTTAGAGTCTTCTGGAGTAATCCTTGCATTTGTTTCCGGTAATACAGTTTTCATGGGGCCCAGCCTGGAACCAAAACTTTCAAGAAACATATGGAGCATTCGCAGGCTTTTAAAATGGCTTCGAATTTGTCCATATTGCCCTATTGGTGCTTGAAAATCATAATTCTTGCGAGGAATTCCATTAATTTCTTCATTATAAAACTTTCCCTCAAAGGTGGGAGTTGTCCCTCCATGGTACATATAATAGCCTATCCCATTAGACCCACTTCCGATTGTTCTTATCATCAAAGGACTAACGCTTTTAAAATCAACAATAGGCCTTCTGCTATATTTTACCTGAATTCCAGGTCCTATTTCACCAGCGATGGATGGATATAATTCTGATTCATAGCTCACCGGTGAATAATCAGGAATTCTATGGATATCCTTAAAAAGGTAAAACGGAGAAAGTGACGGGGGCGCCCAGAATGGATAAGCATAACCAGCAGTCACAGGGATACTTCCCTTTTCAACGATTGCAGCATTCCCCCATCCTGTTGCTGTATAGAGGGGTACATCAACACCATGATTTTTTGCAATCTCTTTAAGTTTAGCCATATGAGATTTACCATATTCAATCCAGGGATTCTCTCCTTCGGTCACAGTGATTTGCTCGTGTATCTGGGCAGATTGTATATCGGCAACAGTGAATTCCTTACGGCTTCCGGGATAGGTAAACTCCCATGGAGCAGCAGAATGGAGATACTCATTTTCCAGTTGAATGCCTATCACCGGACCTCCATCTTTATATAATTTCCCTTCCATCTGAGATGCTATTTCACCGTAAAGCCTGTCAACATAGGAAAGATAATCCGGATCATTGCTTCTTACTTCAAATTTTCTTCCATAGATCCAATCAGGCATCCCTCCATTTCTTATCTCACCATGACAGAAAGGCCCCATGCGAACTATAGCATACATACCATTCTTTTGTACAAGCTCAAGGAATAATCGAAGATTTAAATCACTCGTCCAATCGAAATTTCCTTCTTCGCGCTCATGCAAATTCCAGAATACATAGGTTGCAATGATAGTGATGCCTCCAGCCTTCATTTTTCGTATAGATTCTTCCCAATACTCTGCTGGGTAGCGCGAAAAATGAAACTCTCCAATAATAGGGAAGAATGGTTTCCCATTTAACTCGATATAATAGCTGTTTACAGTAATCATGTCTCCCGATGGATTGCTGCCTCCCATGTCAAGATGTCCTCTAATGATTTCCTTTTCGGGTTTATCAATATTGATGCGATAAGTGGTCTGTGCAACCAGGCCTATTGAAATTACAGAAGCTGCCAGGGTTAGTAAATATTTTCTCATTTTGAATATGCTTGAGTATTTTTATTTCCCGATATATTTCTTAATTATCCCTCATCCTTATGTTCCTCCTTACATTGCAGAAAGTCCTATTACTTTAGCGTTATAATAGATACCGACGATATCTCAATGCCATGCTCTGAATCCGATCCAGAACTATTCCTTATGGAGATTTGTAATTGTTCAACCTTGCTCATATCAATTTCATCGTATTCGCCTTCATTACTAATCACCGGATTTGACCAATAGTTCCAGTTTCCTGGAAATCCCTGTGGTAACATTACACTTTTACCTTTTAACAGATTCTTCAGAGGAATATCAAATACATTCCATTCCTCCATCAATGTAATTTTATTAAACCATGATGATCCATCTGACTCCACTAATGTGATAAATGCCTCATCACCAACATTTAAACCCCTGGCTGATATTTTTAAAGACTGGATACTTAATGGATTACTTACATTTTTCATGCGATTGCCAATATACAATGAAGCTGTATAATCCTCAAGTGTTGAATCAAACACTTTGGGCAGGGTCAGGCGCATTACTCCTTCTTCCGTGTTATCTCTATGGACAAGACTAAAAATTCCTTGGCGGATATTGTCTCCTATCCTGCTAAAATTCAATAAGTCTATATCTGCAGTAGGCTTAAACAGGGGAAAAGGTTTGTCCAGGTCCAAAATCTCAAGTGGCCAAAATTCAGTACCGTAAAAATCCCAATCAAATGGTGACTTATTCAATTCTGATGGGAAAGTTTTCCTGTCATCTCCTTGATAAACAGTAATACAGTATTCATAGTAGCCATCCTGTATTAAATGAGCAGGCAGGGCAGCTTGATAAGTATAGGGCGAAATTTCGCTCATAGGAATTTCCCTGAACCCTGATCCCAGGCTGCGTATAAAAAGTTTAACACTATCAACTGATCGTTCATCGACAACCCTTGCGGACAAATTAATTTCTTGTCCTGTCTGAAAAAACGGGTATATATTGTGCACAATTTCCAGGGAAAAGTCCTCCTGTTCAGGCACAACAAACTCACCGTATCCAATTGAATTGATCTTGTCGGGCAAGGTCAGATTTTTCCTTTTCGTTTTGTTAACGAGTGTATACACTCCCGGTTTTACACTGAACTTTCCTTCTAAAGCAGGTTGTTGGCTTTCTGGATCTGAATATGGAATTATTAAGAAATCAGTTCCAAGGTCTGGTAAATTTATGATCATCGGGTGCTCGTTATGGATTAATCTTGATACTATCCTGTCCGGACTCATCTGTGAAAAAGGATCTTTTACAATCACTGCATCAGGATATAGTTCCAAGCGCCATACTCCCTTTTCAATCTTATCCAGAAAATATAATCCTTCGCCTGGATAAGAGACCAGCGGGGATGAATGAAAACCAAGAATCTTAATCAATTTTTGAGAATTTGGAGGAACAGTATTCGTCTTTTCTGCATACAAAAATGCTTCGTCAGTAACATATTCACTCAGGTTAAGATCATAGGAAATATTGAAAGATCCGAATGAGGTGTTTGCTGGATAATTACCATAAGTTTCATATAAAGGGAGTGAATGCATTGCTTCGGCGGCAATAATAGCGCTTGCGGCTTTCTGCGGAGAATAAACCAGGTTCAAAAAATGTGTCT
>JAUUZQ010000141.1 GCA_030589895.1 Bacteroidales bacterium | reverse complement strand
GCCCCAATCGCGGCCGTAATTGTAGGTTCCAAAACCTTGCAACTCCCAGTTGGAGGGCACAGGTATTTTAGTCCATTTGCCACTATTCTGTCCATCGGTGCAGAAAAAATCCCAATCGACCGTATTAGCCGCGTCTGTCCCAGAGAGGTAAACAATTTGAGTGTTTTGTGAATAGAGACTGGCTGAAAAAAGGATGATCAGGGCGATTAATAAAAGTTTTTTTGGTTTCATTGATAAAGATTTAGTTTTATTGTAAGCTTCCAATATTCAGCGAAGCTTGTTTACGAATTTATCGAAAATTTTCAATTCTCGATTTTATTCTTTTAACATCAAGTTTTCCATATTTCACCATGGATCTCTCCGGTGTTAGGTACTCAGCCTGTTAGGATAATACACTCCACGCCAAAATCAATAAAATCCAGTAAAGAATCAAGTGGTGTAGCTGGTACCACGTTTTAATATCGTAAAACCTTGTAGACTAACGTTCTGCAGGGGTTTTTCTATGGATGATTCTTGATTGCTCCTATGTTTTGATTCTATTTGAGGCTTCTCAAAATCGGTATTCTCAAAGGAGGTAAATAGTTAAAATATCTATAAAAAGGTATTGATCTTCATGCAAATATGCATATATTCGTATATAGTAATATTAATATCTGCTAGTCTAATATAAATATCATCAACTAAAATATTTTAGATCGATAAAAGAGGTTACTCAAGAGATAAACTGAGATGATTAAATCATGGACTAGATATTTTCTGCCTGCCTTCAGGCATATAATTATAAACAAGCAGTTTTCTCTAATAAATTTACTAGGTCTCTCTATTGGCCTTAGTGCATGTCTCCTTCTGATTCAATACGCAGTATTTGAATTCAGCTTTGATAAGTTTCACGAAAATAGTCACAACATTTACAGGATCCGGTATGATAATTATCGTGATGGAATATCTGAATTCAATAGTGCTGCAGCTGTTCCGGCAGTTGGTCAGGCTATGAAAGATAACTTTGCTGAAGTGATTGAATATGCATGGGCTTTCCCTGTATACAATGGATTTTTCACTGCTGAGGGCAAGACCTACCATGAGAATTCTTGTCAGGTAGTAACGCCGGGATTTATAAAGATATTCTCCTGGAAATATATACATGGAGATACTTCTGCTCTGTCAAAACCATATTCTGTTGTTATTTCCAAATCCTGCGCACTGAAATATTTTGGATTCACAAATGCTCTGGGAAGTATAATCATGAATGAGGAAGGGTTGGAATATACTGTCAGAGGAATAATTGAAGATGTACCGGATAACTCGCATATTAAATTTTCGATGCTATTCTCCCCGGAAGATTTATATGATAGGCTTGAGGGTAGACAGGACGAATTGTGGACATGGTATGATTTCAATACTTACATTTTACTTGAAGAAGAATCCGATCCTTTAAAATTCGAGAAAAAATTTGATCAGTGGCTCATTAATCATTTATCTGATTTCTGGGAAACTGATCATCGCAGGCAGTATTTCAGGCTTCAACAAATTGAAAGTATTCACCTTTATTCGAATCTCTCTCAGGAATCGATTCCTGATGAGAGAGGAAATGGTCGCCTTGTGATCATTCTTTCTTGTGTTGCACTGTCTATCCTGTTCATAGCCTGGATCTCTTATATCAATCTGTCAAGCAGTATGTCAGGGAATAGGGCAAAAGAAGTTGGTGTGAGAATGATTGTTGGAGCCAGAAAAAGGAATATAATTGGACTTTTTGTTGGCGAATCACTTATTATGCACCTTTTTGCTTCCGGCCTCAGCCTTGTAATTATTGAATTGATTTTACCCTCATTCAGCAGGCTTATTGAAAGGGAACTTACTTTGTCAATCCTTACAGATCCTTGGTTCTGGATTATCTTTACATTACTATTATTCTCAGGAGCATTAATATCAGGGATCTTTCCGGCCTTAAGCATATTAGCATACAAACCTTTTGATATATTAAAGGGTCTGCCGGAAAGAAATCATTCAAAATTTATCCTCAGAAAGATATTGGTGGTTATTCAGTTCCTGGTTTCAATAGGGTTTATTTCGAGCGCTTTTTTTTCCTTTTCTCAGCTGCACTATATGAAAAAACAAATCCTTGGAATTGATATTGATAAAACTATAGTGATTTGGTGTCCTGAATATAACCCTCAACAACCATATCCTGAAAACTACAGGAATTTCAAGAATAATGTAAAGAGCCTAAAGGAAGTAGATTACATCACAGCTTCCAATAATATACCCGGAGTTGAGATCTTTCTTTCTGAGATAATACAAAAACCAGGCGAATTACATGGTAGAATTATTTATGAAGTTAAAATGGATGAGGATTATATCCCCTCCTATCATTTGGAACTGGTTTCCGGAAGAAATTTTATTCCCCGAATAGATACTATGGAGCATTCTGTAATACTTAATATAAGTGCTGCAAAAATTCTTGGATATTCATCACCGGATGAAGCTATTAATGACACTGTTATAAGATCCGGGGTAGAATTAACCATCATTGGTGTGATAAAAGATTATCAGCAGATGTCTGTTAAAGAGTCTCCCCGTCCCCTAATGTTCTATTACTCGGCAGGAAATTCAAGCTACATCTCTCTTAAGTTTAATACTCAAGACGCGGACCAATTAATATCTGAAATAGAAGATTCATGGCTGGAATTCTATCCGGGGAAACCATTTAAATACTTTATTCTTGACAGAATTTTTGAACGTCAATACAGGATCGATAAACAAATTTATCGGGCTTTGAGTATTTTTGCTGCCCTGGCTTTGTTTATTGCAGTTTTGGGACTGATTGGGCTTTCAACTTATACTACACTTCGAAGGACGAAGGAGATTGCAATCCGCAAAGTTAACGGAGCAAAAATTAGCAGCATCCTGGTACTACTTGTAAAAGAATATATAGTTATGATTTCCATAGCTTTTCTTATCGCAACTCCTCTTACATGGGTAGCTCTGGGCAGATGGCTGGATTCCTACCCGGAACATATAAATATGAACTGGTATAATTTCGTTCTGTCTGGATTGATTGCAATTCTATTTGCGTTGATATCTGTAGCTGTTCAAACCATTCGTTCTGCAACCATGAATCCGTCCAGGTCCCTGAAGTACGAATAACAGACCTCCTCTCTAATTGAATTCTGGAGATTACAATTGGGCAATGTTTTTAGGACATTTGGTAATAGAAAAGTTATTGAAGGCTATTTAAGGAAAGAGATCACATAGTCCTGAAATCGGTGTTCCTCTATTGCGGCATGTAATACTTTGTGCTTTGCGTGCGATACATTTTTTCCTTTAAGGACTTAATCTTTTCATCTCCAATATAATTATCGTAATCCATCAGCTTATCAATAATACCATTGGGAGTCAGTTCAATAACCCTGTTACATATGGATTGAATGAATTCATGGTCGTGAGAGGACATAAAGATATTCCCTGGATACTTAGTCAGGTTATTATTGAATGCCTGTATAGATTCCAGGTCGAGATGATTTGCAGGGGTATCCAAAACGAGTACATTACTATTGGTAAGCATCATTTTAGATATCATGCAACGCATTTTCTCACCACCGGACAGAACATCCACCTGTTTGTAGATTTCATCCCCGTTAAATAGCATTTTGCCTAAATAGCTTCGAATATAAATTTCTGAAGTATCGCTGCTATACTGGCAAAGCCATTCAAACAGGTTCATTTTTTTCTTGAAGAATTCTGAATTGTCTAGTGGGAGATACCCATATGTAATAGTCTGGCCCCATTGATACTTGCCCGAGTCCGGTGCCTGATGACCGTTTATAATCTCAAAGAAAGCGGTCAATGCCCTTGGATCGTTGGATAAGAATATAATTTTATCTCCTTTGTTGGCAGATAAGTCAACATTCTTAAATAAAACATTTCCATCAATACTTGCACTTAATCCGCTCACATCTAATATTTTATCGCCGGCCTCCCTGTCGGGTTTGAAAATAATGCCAGGGTATTTTCTAGTCGATGGCTTAATATCTTCAATATTAAGTTTATCAATCATTTTCTTTCGGCTGGTAGTCTGTTTTGATTTGGCAACATTTGCACTGAATCGTCGAATAAACTCCTGTAACTCTTTTTTCTTTTCTTCAGCTTTTTTGTTTTGCATTTGTTGTTGCCTTAGTGCAAGCTGGCTGCTTTCGTACCAATAGCTATAATTCCCGGCGAACATATTTATTTCTCCAAAATCAATATCAACAGTATGCGTGCTGATGGAGTCCAGAAAATGCCGGTCATGAGAGACAACAAGTACAGTATTTTCGTAGTGAGACAGATAATTTTCCAGCCACATTATCGTATTGAGATCCAGGTCGTTGGTAGGCTCATCAAGCAGCAGATTGTCAGGATTGCCAAATAGAGCCTGGGCGAGCAAAACTCTCACTTTTTGCTTCCCACTCATATCTTTCATGAGAGTATTATGAAATCCCTCTTCAATTCCCAGATTGCTCAATAGCGTTGAAGCATTGCTTTCAGCATTCCATCCATCCATCTCTGCAAATTGTTCTTCGAGCTCAGCTGATTTTATTCCATCTTCTTCAGTAAAATCTGACTTGGAATATAACGCGTCTTTTTCCTGCATGATGTTCCACATTTGTGAGTGTCCCATCATGACGGAATCGAGGACAGTAAATTCATCAAAAGCAAAGTGATCCTGGCTTAATATTGACAGCCTTTCTCCTGGACCAAGGGTTATATGCCCCGAGGAATTATCTATATCTTTTGAAATTGCCTTTAAAAATGTTGATTTTCCAGCTCCATTTGCTCCAATAACTCCATAACAGTTTCCTGCAGTAAATTTCATGTTTACATCCTGGAACAATACTCTTTTCCCAAATTGAATTTTTAGTCCTGCTACCGTAATCATCAAAGATTATATTTTATGCCTATTCTGTTTTGAAAAAAGATGCGAATGTAGGCATAATAAAATTGTCATTCAGAGATTCTGACAATGGTTTTCAAATGCTGTGTTACCTCTCCGAGGAAATCCTAAAGTAGATTTGGAATTTAGTGTTGCAATATTGCAACAATGCGGGTAGTGTCCCCGAGAGCCAGCTGTTTGATGATCAGGTATCTAAACAAATCTTGTGTATTCTCAATCAGTTGGATGTAGGGTGCAGGATTATTGAAATTCTAAAGTTTGTTAAGAGCGTTATCTATAATTATTAAGAAATTGGTAGTCTTTGATTAGTGAATATCATCTTCAACTATTCGGAGTAGGATTAACCTAATACATCGGATGAAGTGGATTCCATTCAGAAAAACTTTTGATATCTTTATGATGTAAAAGACATTAAAAATTCCAGATATGGATTCCAGGTCCAGACTTAAAACAGCACTTGAACACCGTAATTCAGGAACTTTCCCAATCGATTTCGGAGCTACTCCGGTTACCGGAATTCATGTACTTATTGTTGAAAAGCTCCGACAGCATTTTGGTCTTGAACATAAACCTATTAAGGTAATCGAACCATATCAGATGCTTGGTGAGATAGAAGAGGATCTTATGGAGCAGATGGGTGTGGATGTAGTTGGAATTTCTCCAAGTAAGAATATGTTTGGGCATGTGCAGGGGGGCTGGAAATCTTTCAGGACTTACTGGGGACAGGAAATATTGGTTCCGGGAGAATTCATGACCAGTATTGATGAGAACGGAGACCTTCTGATGTACCCTTCGGGCGATACCTCTTGTGCTCCTTCAGCCAAAATGCCTAAAAGCGGATATTTTTTCGATGCCATTATTCGTCAGAAACCCATAGATGATGCATTGCTTGATCCGGAAGACAATCTTGAAGAATTTCAGCTTTTTGATAAGGAGGACTTTTTATACTGGAAAGAAAGTGCCGATATCGCTGCACGTTCAGGGAAAGGTGTTGTAGCCAATTTCGGTGGAACAGCTATTGGTGATATCGCTCTTGTTCCAGCCATGAACCTAAGAGATCCCGGTGGAATAAGAGATATCGCAGACTGGTATATGTCTACCGTGATGAGACCTGATTTTCTACATGAGGTATTCGAGAAACAAACAGACATTGCATTGAAAAACCTTGAAATGGCTTATGCAGCGGTTGGAAATAAGATTGATGTCGTGTTTATCTGTGGAACTGATTTTGGGACCCAGGATTCAACCTTTTGTGATCCTGAAACATATAAGGAATTATATGCACCCTATTATCGCAAAGTCAATGACTGGATACATCAGAACACAAGCTGGAAGACCTTTAAGCATAGCTGTGGTGCGGTTGAATCATTCATGCAATTATTTATTGATTCGGGATTTGATATTATTAATCCAGTACAGATCAATGCTTCAGGAATGGATCCAGTCCTTCTGAAAGAAAAGTACGGCGATAACCTTGTATTCTGGGGTGGCGGGGCAGATACCCAGAAAATACTTCCCTTTGCTAATCCAGGAGATGTGAAGGAACATGTCCGCCGTGAATGTGAGATACTGTCCAAAGATGGTGGATTTGTCTTCAATACTGTTCATAATATCCAGGCAAATGTTCCTGTCGAAAATATTCTGGCTATGATTGATGTTCTTGCAGAAAACAGGAAATGATCTCCGTAAAAACAACCAACCTGATCCCTATAGTATGGACAAACCTTCAAGATACTATTTATTTCAGCTGACCCTCACCGCAACCCTTGGCGGACTTTTGTTCGGCTATGATACAGCTGTAATATCCGGGACAGTAGCATCCCTTAAGGATTTTTTTATCGAACCCTTCAACTGGCCGGAAACTGTAGCCAATTCAAGACATGGACTGGTCATTTCATCAGCACTAATAGGATGTATAGTGGGAGCATTATCAGGTGGACTCATAAGTAAGTACCTTGGAAGGAAGAAAGGCCTTCAACTTGCTGCCATATTATTTTTGATTTCCGCCCTGGGCTCAGCTATGCCTGAGATATTTTTCAGGCCCGTTGGACAGGCAGACCATACTTTTATTATGACCTTTGTAATTTACAGGATCATCGGGGGAATTGGTGTGGGACTCGCATCTATGCTGTCACCTTTATACATTGCTGAAATTGCACCGGCTGGAATACGGGGTAAACTGGTATCCTGGAATCAGTTCGCAATTATTTTCGGTATGCTGGTAGTATATTTTGTCAACTACAGTATTGCCAGGCAGGGAGAAGATGCCTGGCTGCACCAGATTGGATGGAGATGGATGTTTGCTTCCGAAGTAATCCCTGCCAGTCTTTTTGCACTGTTGTTGCTTACGGTTCCGGAAACCCCCCGCTTCCACATGATGAAGGGCTCAGAAGACAAGGCACTTAATGTTTTATCTCGAATAAATGGCAAAGAAAAAGCCCAAAAGATACTTGAAGAGATCCGTGCAAGTTTTATCAAGGATGAGAAAAGTGAAAAACCGGGAAACCTGCAACTAAAGGATTCCTCAATGTTCCGAAGGAATTCTACAAAGCTATTCTCATTCGGGACTGCAGTAATAGTAGTAGGAATACTTCTGGCAATGTTCCAGCAATTTATCGGGATCAACGTAGTGCTCTATTATGCTCCTGAGATCTTCAGGGATATGGGTTCAGAGACTGATGCCTCCTTGTTGTCCACCATTTTCGTAGGAATTGTAAACCTTGTGTTTACAATACTTGCAATTGTTACCGTAGACCATTTCGGGCGAAGGCCCTTGATGGTAATCGGAGCACTGGTCATGGCAGTTGCCATGGTTTCGCTCGGATTTACTTTTTTTATGGGACTGACTCAGGTGGAGGTCGGGAATGAATTGGTTAGTCAATTCACCAATCGTTTTTCAGCCATCTCAGCCTTCACACTTATACTTGTCTATATTGCAGGATTCGCTATATCATGGGGGCCGGTAACCTGGGTTCTGCTATCCGAGATATTTCCTAACCGAATAAGGGAGAGAGCCCTCGCAGTGGCAGTAGCAGCCATGTGGATATCCAATCTGATTATCTCCTGGACCTTCCCGG
>JAUUZQ010000127.1 GCA_030589895.1 Bacteroidales bacterium | reverse complement strand
CAATACTGGCGTCTACTTGTCCGAGTAGGGTTGTCGAGATAAATCCAAAATCAATTCCCCGCATGTAAGTTGCAGCAATGAAGCCTGCAATATCTGTAAGCAGTCCTCCTCCAACACCAACGATTAAGGAAGACCGATCGAGTTCAAGCTTCACAAGTTCTCTGTGAACTGTTTCTACAAAACTCAGCGTCTTATACTTCTCCCCTGAAGGAATCGAAATACAATTGTAAGGTTTAAACAAATCGGAATAGAGTCTTAATACATTTTCATCAACCAATAGCACCAAATTTCTCTCTTTATAAGAGCTCAATTTTGAAACAAGATCTCGTCCAATAACAACAGAAGTTGAACGATTCTCAATATTAAGATGAAGATGTTCCATTATTATTATTCCTCATTCATTATAGTAGTCTGCTTATTGATAGATTCCTGGTGGATTGCCATGAACAATTTATTAATAAAATCTTCACTCAGCCCCTTCTTGTCACCAAGAACTAACCTGTTTTTCAACAAATCATCCCACCTTTTATTCTGAAGAATAGTAATGTTATTCTCCTTTTTATAGTTTCCAATATGTTCCACGACTCTCATTCGCTCATCAATCACATTGATTAGCCTGTCATCCAGCTTATCAATCTCATCTCTCAACTCAGCAAGCGTAAGCATTAGTTGCTCATCGATCTCAGGGTCTCTCAGAATCAAGCGGGCAAGTAATTCTTTTAAAACAGGTGGTGTCACTTGTTGTTTGGCATCACTCAGCGCTTTGTCGGGATTAATATGAGTTTCGATAATCAGACCATCAAAGTTCAAGTCCATTGCTTTCTGACAGATATCATATAATAGCTCTCTTCTTCCTGCAATATGACTGGGGTCTGTGATTATTGGAAGATCAGAAATTCGTCTTCTCAATTCAATTGGTATTTGCCAGTGCGGCGCATTTCTATATAAGGTCTTATCATAACTGGAAAACCCCCTGTGAATAGCAGCAAGTTGGTTAATGCCAGCATTGCTAATTCGTTCGATGGCTCCAACCCAAAGATCAATATCCGGATTTATAGGGTTTTTTATCAGCACTGGTATCTTAACGCCCCTCAGGCTATCAGCAATATCTTGCACGGCAAAAGGGTTTGCTGAAGTTCTGGCACCGATCCACAGGATATCCACATCATGCTTCAAGGCATCATACACATGCTTCACGTTGGCAACCTCAGTTGAAACGAGCAAGCCGGTCTCCTTCTTAACCAACTGTAGCCATTTTAGCCCTTCTGTACCCACTCCTTCAAAAGCATTTGGTCTTGTACGGGGCTTCCATATACCCGCCCTGAAAATTTTCACTCCGGCAGCCGCAACTCCTTTGGCTGTTTCTAATACCTGTTCCTCTGACTCTGCGCTACAGGGACCAGCAATAATAATTGGTCTCTTCAAATCAACTTCCGCAGAAGCAATAGGTTTTACATCAATATCTACTACCATATCTTATAAATTATTCAAAATATACTTTTCCTTTTTCGTACTCTCCCATTATGCCCAGACCAGATGTGAAAGGTCTGATCGCTTCAAGAGATTTCAGATACATATCATAATCCTCAATTTCAAGATCAACATAAAACTGATACTCCCAGTCTCCCCCGATAATCGGCATGGACTGGATCTTGGCCAGGTTCAACTCATAATAGGACAAAATTGATAAAATTTTTGATAGCGAACCTGTTTTATGTGCCAGAGCAAAATGGATGGATGCTTTATCCACTATAGCCTGCTGGACAGATTTCCCATTTTCCCTTAAAATGAGAAATCTGGTGTAGTTCATTTTATTAGTCTCAATACCGGCAGCAATAATTTCCAGATCATATTTCTCCGCTGCCAGTCTGCTTGCAATGGCTCCGATATTACCCAACTTTTTGTCATGGATCTCCTTTGCGCTAAGTGCAGTATCAGCACTTTCAATCAGCCTGATATGAGGAAACTGATCAAAATATCGTGAACATTGAAGTATAGCCATTGGATGCGAATATACCTCTATAATATCATCCAGAGAAGTACCCTTTAATGCAACGAGATTCTGTTCAATTCTCAGGTAAACCTCACCAATAATCCTCATAGGCGTCTCCTTAAGTAATGTGTAATTAGGAAGAATACTTCCCGCCAGTGAGTTTTCAATAGCCATGATCCCAAAATCAGATTTCTGATGTTTCAGGGAGGAGAGCAGGTCACGAAAAGTCTCCCTGGGAAGTATTTCTATCTCTTCTCCACCAAAGTACTTGTGAGCTGCCAGTTCGTGAAAGGCTCCATAGCCGCCTTGAATTGCAATTTTTTTCATCTGTACATAAAAAATCCCGGTTTTCCGGGATCTGATTATTAATATATAATATAGAATCAACCCCGGTCTTTCTCAGTCCAGAAATAAAAATAGAAATAATAATATGAGTCTCTCAATTTATACATAAAAAAAAACCCGACGTTTAAGCCGGGCACAACATATCTCTTTTCCCGACCACTAATCGCAAATCAAAAAATAAAAATAATATGTGCCTGCTAAGTTCATTACCATTAAAATATGAGCAAATGTAAGATTTATTATTGAAATACACAAAGAATCTAAGCAAACTGAGGATTACCTTTACAATTTGTTAATTTTATCCCATTCAAATTGTAAACAGGTATTAGTGCCTGCCAGAAAACAATAATTGCGCAACAATTCTATTCATAATATGAAGACTCTGATATGAAAACTACTGATCTGTATAAAAAGTTTATCGAATACTTTGAACGGGAGATGCCTGTTGCTGAAACTGAACTGGACTTTGGTTCGACCTATGAACTCATTGTAGCGGTAATACTTTCAGCTCAATGTACCGATAAGAGAGTAAATATTATAACACCGGAATTCTTTAAAAAATATTCCTCTCCAAAAATGCTTGCAGCTGACGAGCCGGAAAATGTTTTTCAATACATAAAAACTTGCTCCTACCCAAACAACAAAGCCAAACACCTTGTGGGCATGGCCAAAGTACTTATGTCAGATTTTAATGGCATTGTGCCCGACAAGCTGGAAGACTTGCAAAAGCTACCTGGTGTAGGTCGAAAAACAGCAAACGTAATTCTCTCAGTTGCCTTCAACAAACCTGCCATGGCAGTTGATACGCATGTATTCAGGGTTTCGGCAAGAATTGGGCTAACTCATGGAGCAAAAACTCCTCTTGATACGGAGTTGCAACTTGTTAAACACATTCCTGAGGAGCTGATTAACAAAGCACATCACTGGTTAATCTTACATGGAAGGTATATTTGTATTGCCAGAAAACCCTTATGTGAACAGTGTGGTTTAACAGACATATGTAAACACTACAGATCAATAAAGTAATGATTAATGAAAGGTTCTCCAGCGTATATTTTAAACCATTCAGTTACTTTTTGTTACTTTTGTTAAACAAGATTAATCTATTGAGGAAAAAATGAGATCATTTCAAAGAATAACAATACTTCTCTTAGCCATGCTCTTTTTATCTGCCATGCCTAAAAAAAAAGATTTTAGTATAGGCAGATCCAACAATGTATGCAAGGAGCTTACGGAAGATGTTTTACTCTATTTTGTTTTTATTGATACACGAACAACATATCCCTGGACCGAATTTGACATCCTCTCTACCATCGATTCTATTCAAGTTGCCAAGAGGTGGCTCGAGGCTCAGGCTAAAGCATCCAATATTTCACTGAATATTAAAACAGATTACTACATAGGTAATGATTTTGCAACAATAAACAGGAGTCTTCCAAGAAATACAATAAGGGAATCAGCTTCAGATCCAAATTACAAAAAGGGGGTAGTCGCTCTTAGCAGATGGGGAGATGCAGTTTCAAGGATTATTGGTTCATCTCTGTATATCAAGGAGAAAGATGGAATTCCCCGTCAGAGTAAGCCGAACACAAAAGAAAGAGTTATCGCACATCTTCGCGATGAATATAATGTTGAAAGTGTTGCATTGCTCTTCTTCGTAAATAATTATTTTCGCAATGACATCTCATTGGCAATAAATACAAGAACTACGAAAGATGTAGAGTTCGCAATCGTTAGTTACAAATATCCATCAGAAATTGCACACAGTTTTCTACAACTTTATGGAGCAGTTGATATGTATAAAACATTCGAAAGAACCAATTCAAGAAGGATAAAACTGGCACAAAAGTATTTTCCCAACGATATAATGCAAGATCCCTATTCCATAAATATTACAGAGCTTGAGATCGGAGCTTTCACAAAGTATATGATTGGCTGGGAAAACAAACTGGAATCCATGTATACCCCTTTGCTAAACGATGGTCCTTTCTAGCCATTGATCTGCAAAAGGAAAAAGAAAAATGAATTACAACTAATTGATTCTGTTTTAAGTGGATAGATATAAGTAGATTTAATAAATGTAAAATCCGTATCAAAACAACGGAAACCTTTACAGCTATTGAAGATCACAAACATTTTTATGCTTTTTGAAATTAAAAAAAAAATGTTAATTTTACTTCATTAAGAAGTCTCATATACAAAATATAAAACTTTCATCTCATGAATAATAAACTTCTTGGGTCGGGCAGAATTCTGATACTTCTTGCCATATTTATCTCCTTTGCTGTCACAGGATGTAAAACCGGTACGAAGCAAGATGCTAATAGCAGTGATGCAGAAGAGGAATTTGATTCTTCGCTGGATGAAAACACACAAAAGAAATTTCAAACAGCCAAGCGGATTTTTTACTCATTACCTTCTCCTGTTGAGACTGCAAGAATCCTTAAGCAAGCTGGAGCAACTTACCATGAGGACATTTTAAACCCCATTGATAATTCTTCAGGATATATTACAAATCTGAGCATGGCTCTCAATTTAGGTATTTATACTACTGATTTGAGCTATGCAAGTCTGTTTGATCAAACTCAGGTTACACTCAATTATATTGAAGTAGCAAAGAAGATGGCGGATGGATTAAATATTATGGATGCCATTAGTGAATCTACAATTCAGAGATTAGAGGACAATATCAATAATCGTTCAATTATAATTGATATCATCTCTGAAACACTTTTAAATTCAAGTTCATACTTAAGCGAAAAGGGACTGGAGAGTACTGCAACTATTATTCTTGTTGGTGGATGGGTTGAAGGTTTATATATTGCCACAAGTCTTGTAGGCGATGACCCTATTAAGGACAATGATATTGTTCAACGAATCGTAGATCAGAAATTATCAGTTGATTTTATGGTAAGTCTGCTGGAAGAAGCAACTGATGATCCGGATGCACAATCTGTTTTAAATGATGTCAAAGATTTAAAGGTAATATTCGATAAGATAAAAATCACACAGGGTGAAAATACTGTTGAAACAGATCCTGAAACTAACGTGACCACACTTAAATCATCTTCATCAAATAACCTGACAAAAAAGGTCTATTATGAACTTGCATCTAAAGTGAATGAAATTAGAAATAGCTACACTTTGTAAATTTTATTATCATGATGAGAAAAGGCATACTCCTAATATTTCTTGTTGCATTCATCACTGGAATACCAACATCTGTTAATGCTCAATGCAAGCAATTTGCCAAAAAAACATGTAAAGTTGGATTGAATCCTTACCAACATGATGGTAATTACCATGCTGCACTATTAATTGAAGGGGAAGAAGCGGAGCTTTATAAAACGTTTTATTCTGACACTGAATATAGAATAGGTGTTTGTGGAGCCGGTAATCTGAACGCAATTGAGTTTAAAATTGTTGATAGTAATGGCAAAGTCCTGTACAATAACAAATATCAGGATTATGACTGGAAATGGGATTTCCGACTTGAATCCAGTCAGCAATTAAAGATTGTTATTAAGGTTCCTGTTTCGGAGGATACAATGGAAAATCCTGAAGAAGGATGTGTTGCAATAATGTTTGGATTCCAGGACGAGTAGTAAATATCCTGAAAATATAATAAAGGGGATATCCATTTTTTGGATATCCTTTTTTTTATGTCAGATAGTTAGGTTTCTCTATGACAGTTTGCTCTTAAGATACTTTCCAGTATATGAGCCAGACTCCTTGACAATCGCTTCCGGGGTACCCTCAATTACCAGCTTACCACCTCTTTCTCCACCCTCCGGTCCAAGATCGATGACCCAGTCAGCCATTTTTATAATCTCCAGGTTATGCTCGATAATCAGCACAGTATGCCCCTTCCTGATCAAGGCATTGAATGATTCAAGAAGCAATGAAATGTCATGAAAATGCAAGCCTGTAGTCGGCTCATCAAAAATGAATATAATCTTTTCCTCATCTGTCTCTTTACTTAAGAACAAGGCAAGCTTAACCCGCTGGCTTTCTCCTCCGCTCAAGGTACTGGATGACTGCCCCAGTTTCACATATCCCAGTCCCACATTTTTTAATGGCAATAGCTTTTTAACAATTTTTGATTCGCTTGATCCTGACCTATTATTAAAAAACTCTACAGCCTCATTCACAGTTAGTTCAAGTATATCATATATACTTTTTTCCTCATATTTCACAGCAAGAACTTCCTCCTTAAAACGCTTACCATAACAACTTTCACAAGGAAGGTGAACATCAGCCATAAACTGCATCTCAACAAGAATTTCTCCCTCTCCTTTACACTCATCACACCTGCCCCCATCAACATTAAATGAAAAATGCGATGGTTTAAACCCGGCTGCTTTCGATGCCGAATGATTTGCGAAAAGTTTTCTTATTTCATCAAAGGCCTTAAGATATGTTACAGGATTTGAGCGGGATGATTTTCCTATGGGATTTTGATCAACAAATTCAACACGATCCAACAAATGTGTATCACCCCTCAATAAATCATGCTTTCCTGGCTTTCCTCCGGTACCGTTCAGCAGTTTGGAAAGTGCAGGAAAGAGTATACTGCTTACCAGAGAAGATTTTCCCGATCCGCTAACGCCGGTAATAACAGTTATGATATGTAAAGGGATTTTTACATTTATATTTTTCAGATTATTCTCCCGGGCACCAATAATTTCAAGGAAGTTGTTCCAGGGACGTCTCTCATTTGGAATTTTAATCTCTTTTATGCCATTCAGGTAATCAGCAGTAAGACTCTTCCCGGTCTTTATCAATTTATCATGATCACCCTGAAATACTACTTCTCCACCATGCCTTCCGGCTTTGGGGCCCATATCAATGATAATATCTGCAGCCCTCATTATCTCCTCATCATGCTCAACCACCAAGACAGTATTGCCAAGTTCCTTCAGTTCCTGTAAGACCTCTGTCAACAATCCTGTATCCCTTGGATGCAATCCAATACTGGGTTCATCCAATATATAGAGTGAACCTACCAAACTGCTACCCAGGGATGTAGCAAGATTTATCCGCTGACTCTCGCCCCCGGAGAGTGTGGATGTAAGCCTGTTCAATGTCAGGTATCCCAATCCAACATTATGCAGAAAACGCAGCCTGTACCTGATCTCGGTCAATAATCTTGACCCAATTTCCAGTTCATATTTACTTAGTTTTAAAGTATCGAAGAATACCAGCAGATCGGAAACAGGTTTTCTCACAAGCTCTGCAATGGTGTTTGAATGTAATTTAACATAATGTGCCTCTTTGCGAAGCCTTGAACCTTCACATTCATAACAGATCGTCTTCCCCCTATACCTGGAAAGCATAACACGGTATTGTATCTTGTACTTCTTCCGCTCCAAATATCTAAAGAATGCATCCAGTCCTCTAAAATGCTTGTTCCCCTTCCATAGCAGCCTCCGCTCCTCATCACTTAATTCAAAATAGGGTTTATGAATAGGGAAATCAAATTCATCCGCCTTAAGTATCAGGCGGTCTTTCCACTTTTTCATCTTCTCCCCCTTCCAGCATACAATAGCCTCATCATATATCGAAAGCTCCTTCCGAGGAATCACAAGATCTTCATCAATGCCTATCACCATCCCATATCCTTCGCACACAGGACATGCTCCAACAGGATTATTAAAACTAAAGAGATGCTCACTGGGTTCTTCAAAAACCATTCCATCCATTTCAAAATTTGAAGAAAACTCCTCAGTGGATTTGTCATCAGGATTCCAAACTCCGCAATGACCATGGCCTATCTGGAATGCAGTATTAACACTGTCACCAAAACGACTGACACTTTCCTCATCCTTTTTTACAACAATCCTGTCGACCACCAACTGCAACAATGCATCATCAGATTTTCTCTTCAAAGTCTTTAAACTTTCCAGTTCCACTATCTGTCCATCATGCAGAGCCCTGGTCATTCCCTGCTGGGAAAAGAGATCCAGCTGATATTCGTAATCACGATCATGATGAAGACAAACAGTGGACAGGATCACCAACCTTTCACCCTCTTTCCCGGATGTAATAAAGTCAACAACATCAGATACATTGTGCTTCTTCACCTCCAATCCGGATACAGGAGAGATAGTTTTACCAATTCGTGAAAAAAGAAGCTTCAGGTAGTCATAAACTTCAGAAGTGGTTCCTACCGTAGACCTGGGATTTCTGGTATTGACTCTTTGCTCAATGGCAACAGCAGGGGGGATACCATGAATAAAGTCACAATCCGGCTTATCTATCCGACCCAGAAACTGTCTGGCATAGGCAGATAAGCTTTCAACGTATCTACGCTGTCCCTCAGCATATAATGTATCAAATGCAAGTGATGATTTTCCTGACCCCGAAACACCAGTGATCACCACCAGTTTGTCTCTTGGAATCTTAATATCTATATTTTTCAGGTTATGAACTCTTGCCCCCTTTACAAAAATTTCCTGATCAGAGTTACTTGGCATAAAATTTGTAGCTTTTTAGACTGAATGCAATAAACAAAGGTAATACATTTTGTAAAAAGATTTATTTTCGCTTATTTGCACTCGAATATAAAGTTTAATTAATAATTATTGCCTATAAGGAAACATCTACGCTGAACCAACAAAGGATTAGTTTTGAAAACAATTAAACTTAGCGACCAGGAATTGGTAGCAGCGTTTCTCAATGGTGATGAGTTGAGTAT
>JAUUZQ010000181.1 GCA_030589895.1 Bacteroidales bacterium | reverse complement strand
GGCCGGTTGTCTCCTTTCAAGAAAGTCCTCTTGACACCCCATAGCAAATATGCTCAGGGCAATTATAAAATATAGACTTATTTTTTTCATCTGTTTGTAATTTTTTTTTTAATAGTCAGGTGCAGCTCATCCCAAATCGGGATTTGGTTCATTTTTTTGATTTTTAAAAGCTTAAAAAACAATCTTTGCTCCTACCTGCATAATCCTTACCTGCGGGTAAGTTCCCAGGTCGATTCCTGCACTGAGGTCACTGTATAAGTTTCCTATTTCAGGATCAAGCCCGCTGTATTTTGTAAAGGTTAATAAATTCTGTCCCGCCACATAAATCCTTACTTGTGCAATACCAAGAGAACTCATAAATGAGGAAGGAAGATTATAACCTAATTGAAGGTTTTTCAGGCGGACGTAACTTCCATCTTCAATATACCTGTCTGAAATAACATTGTCTTTCCCTCCTGGATTTTGCGTATTCAGTTTCGGGAAGATTTCTGTTGATCCTTCACCATCCCAGCTTTGAAGCAAATCTGTTGAGCGATTATACTGCTCAGAGGTATGCCAGAGATACCAGTTACTGGCATTGAAAATCTCATTTCCATAGCTTCCCTGAAAGAAGAGCGTCAGGTCAAAACCCTTGTATTCAAAATTGAAATTCAAGCCATAGAAGAAGAGAGGCTGAGGATTGCCGATAAAGGTTCTGTCATAGTCGTTAATCGCACCATCAGCATTGAGATCTAAATACCTCATCGATCCTGGTTCTGCGTCGGGTTGAGATCCTGCCAAAACTTCCTTTTCATTCTGAAAGATCCCATCGCTCACATATCCGTAAAATGAACCTATTGGCCGACCAATATCATTTAGTGAAATAGATCCGGCCTGTATGGATCCGGCAGAGATCGGCTGACCATTTCCAAGTGTTATCAGTTCATTTTTATTGGTCGCAAAGTTTAATGTTACATCATATTTAAAATCACCTAGTACCTCTTTATAAGTCAGGGATAATTCAAATCCCTTGTTCTGCATCTCTCCCACGTTGGCGTAAGGATTGGATGAAAACCCGACATATTGAGGAACAGGCTCCTGGACAAGCATCTCTTTGGTGTTTTTAATGTAAAACTCCATGCTACCTGTAATCCGGTTGCTGAACAGTCCAAAATCAACTCCAATGTTGGTTGACTCCACGGTCTCCCATTTCAGATATGGATTTCCAAAATTATCCGGAGACGCACCAAATACCTGGTATTGTAAAGAATTGGGACCTCCAAGTATATAACTATTGGCAAGATCAAAGTTTACTCCTGCTGAATAGCTGTAGTTCCCGATCCTGTCATTTCCTATCTGTCCCCATCCTCCTCTGATCTTAAGAATAGACAGAACTGGTACATCTGACATGAAATCCTCCTTTAGCAGGTTCCAGCCAAGAGAGAGAGAAGGAAAAACTCCGTAACGATTTTCTTTTCCAAAACGGGAAGAGCCATCGATGCGTACAGAGGCGGTTGCCAGATATTTATTCTTGTAATTATAGTTCACCCTGCTCAAATAGGAGATCATGGCATTTTCAGAAGCACTTCCATTGAGTCTTGCTTCACCGGTGGCTGCGTCAAAATACCTCAGGAGTTCAGAATCTTTTGCAAGATCATCTTTCTCCCCGGTTGTCCATTTTGCTATTGATTCCTGCATGGTAAAACCTACAATTGCATTGAAGGAATGATCTTCAACCACTTTTGAATAGCTTAACACATTTTCATTCAACCATGATTGACTTTGTCCATGGTATTTATAAACCGTATTATATGGCCGGTCATTTTTGTCGCTTCCCAGGTAATACTGCTCAGGATAAAAATCATCTGAAGTTGAATTGCTCATGTCTAAACCGAAACTTGATTTAAATGAAAAATCCTTAAGAAAAGTGATTTTCGCATAAGCATTATTGACTGTACGGAAATAAGTGCTTTCGTAATTGTCATATTCTATAGCAGCAACAGGATTTGATATATCCTGATAAGCAGGTGTGTAATACTGGTTTAATGAATCATTCATTACCGGTGTCAGGGGATCTGTACGCAAGGTATTTAGAACAGTACCATAATACATACTCCTTTCTCTTACCGATGTTCTGGTATTTCTTGAAAGTGCTGTATTATATCCAATTTCAAGCCAGTCCTTCACTTGGGTATTGATATTAAAGCGAAGTGTCTGACGGTCATATGAAGACCCAATGATCGTTCCATCCTGATCCATAATACTACCACTCAGTAGGTAGTTGGTTTTTTCATCTCCACCTGATATCGACATTTCATAGTTGACTACCGGTGCCACTCTGCTCATGAGATCAAACCATTCTGTAGTATGCGTAGTATCTGCTGCATACGGAACACCCTCCGGAGTGGTCTCTTTCAAAGAGAAAGTTCCGCCACCATTAGCATACATCTCTTTCATGGCCTGATAATATTCAGGGCCGGACATAACATCTAAAGTATTGGATATTTCCTGTATACCACGATAGGTAGAGAATTCTATTCTTCCAATATGGTCTCCTCCTCTTTTTGTTGTAATAAGAATTACTCCGTTTGCACCTCTTGAGCCATAAATGGCTGATGCAGAAGCATCTTTCAGAATCTCCATGGACTCAATATCTCCAGGGTTCAGGTATCCAATGTCTGTGGTAGGAAAACCATCCACAACATAAAGAGGATTTGAATCACCAATGGTACCAACTCCTCTGATCCTGACTTTCAGACCACCTCCCGGGGTACCTGAATTAGAAGTTACTGCAACCCCCGCAGCTTTACCCTGCAAAGCAGCAGCGGCGTTTAAGGCAACTGTTTTGGATATCTCACTTGATTTAATAGATACAATTGCACCGGTAACATCGCTCTTTTTCTGAACGCCATATCCGATCACAACCAATTCTGAGATTTCAGTTTTGTCAGGTTCAAGAATAATATTCAGTACTGTATTGCTTCCAACAAAATGCTCCTGGCTTATATAGCCAACATAGGAATAAACCAATACGCTGTTTTGATCCTTCACAACAATCGTGTAATTCCCGTCCAGATCTGTGGCTGCACCAACTACAGGTTCTGTCTGTACAATGGTAGCACCAATCAGTGCTAAGCCGTTCTCATCCACAACACTACCGGTAATTTCAATTTGAGCCGAGAGGCTTTGAAATCCGGCAATGAGAACCAGGAATAAGAGTTTGTTAAATTTATGCATATATCCAATATTGGTTCCTCTTTCCTGAACTCAAACAAACAGTCAGGCCAGAGAAAAATTAATAAAAATGTTCCTGAACTCAAACGTTCAAAAATGCGTTTGATAAAAATTTATCCTGATAAAATTATGGATTATTTTAAATAAAATCAAGTAATATCGATGTTAATCACAAAATTGTATTACAAATTTCATTCATAAATTGAAATGTAAGTGTAAAAACCAAAGAGTTAATAAATTACCTGAGAAGCAGTCATTTAAATAAAATATATTCAATACTACTTTCCAATTCTTTAATAATTCTTTTCATGAAAGCTCAAATATGTATGACAAATACATTATGGAGAACGGGTCCTCTGCATTGAAGTTCCGGAAGTATCATTATCTTCCAATAGAAAATAAAGAAAGGCTTGCATGATTTGGCTTCTCTTATCCGGATTCAATATGGTTTCAAAAGGGAAGCCGAGCGCTATCAGATTATACTTCCCCTTGTAAGCAACTCCGGCACTCATATTATTTTCTGTGTATCTCAGAAATGTTGTTCCCAGACTATCGACAGGCTCAAGTGCGTCAGCAGCCTCAACGATGTAAATATCAGGATGATATGAAGTGTTAAACTGAATGCTTTCTTCCTGATTAAGAACAGCTTCACCGGTGGCAGTAACGAATCCAGAGTGAGATGCACTGCTTGTTCTCCATTTATATTTCATAACAGCAGCAGCAATGGAATCTAATCCGTTCATCCTGATATCTGTGGCTATGTGTGCTCCGGACAACAATAAATTTCCGCCTGAATCAAGGTAAATGCTAAGTTCCCTTATCATTTCCGGGGTAAAAATCCGGAAATATTCTGTTGTGTCATTTTTAGGGAGGAAAGTAGTCTTTTCCTCTCCGGCTATCAGATCAATGACAGCATAATTACCGGATTCAACTGACCCGGTTTCGAATATCTCATCACTAACTGAAACAAAGGAATATCCGGCATCCCGAATACTAACACCGTGAAGTAAACTAAAATTAAAAGTGTTTCCTGGTATGATCAATGTTTCCGTTTCTGCTGAAGAAGCGCCAAATCCGGGAGAATCATCATCCAGCCACGGACTATCCTTACTATAGTCGTATTGTTCCCCTGTAGTGTGAAAATCATACATGTATGGCACTCCCTGATCAATGTTATCAATGTAGCCTGCATAATTTTCATCATTGAACCAGGACGGACCTCCTGTTCTGTCAAATGCATTGACAATCAGTATCGTTTCTTTTCCGGAATTACTTTTACAGACTGAAAGCTCCTCTGAAGGAAAACTTTCTCCACCGCCATTTACTGCGCTTACCCTGAAACTGTAAATAATTTCCGGTTCAGGATTATTTAAAATATACTCCCTCGAATATACAAGCGTACCGTTGTCATACCCTACATCGTTCTTTTTCATAAATACGATGAATGCATCAGCGTTTGCTGTCGGTTCAAGGGGGTCTGACTGAGCTCTCCAGGATAAAAGAAAATCTCCTGTTTCAATAATTTTTGTCTGAAAGTGACTTATCGGCAAGGGTTGAATGATATAATTCAAGTCATATAAAGAAGTGAGAAATTTCACCATTCCTTTATAAATTGATCTGCTAACATCAAACTGGAAGCCTGGTTCTTTTCCAAAACGGGCATCTATAAAATTTTGATGGGAATAGAGTTCCAGAAGCATTGAGGGGATATTAGGGCGGTATGCTTCACTATACCCTCTGTCCCACAGGCCCCTTCTGACCCATGCGGGATCATATTTTGCCCTGATATCTTCTACTATTTGTGTCTGAATAATATCGGTCAGATCCCTTGATGCAAGTTTTGAGAGTCCTGATGGAAAATGTGTGGAGTCGATTTTCGTACTATAAATCCCAAGTGTTCCTATAACAGTATCGCTATTTGTAATACCTGCATCTGTATGAAATGCAAAGGAAAGATCCAGTGGAATTGCAGGACCTGGTTCTTCCGGATCAGCAGCAAATTCAGATCCCCGAATCAGGTAGTCCACCCATTCTCCCCTCGATTGATAATCGTCTTTGTAGTCGTCATCCTTGTTTAATTTCCAAACCAGGGTGTCCGGAAAACCAGCATATTGAAGGTAATACCTCGCAGCTTCCTGGTATCTTGGTCGCTGACTGGTCAGACCATTTCTGCTTATGTTTCCCATACCACCACCAAAACGAACAGCATCTGCTGTAACTGTTTT
>JAUUZQ010000060.1 GCA_030589895.1 Bacteroidales bacterium | reverse complement strand
CAAGGATAAACCGGATTTTCAACAAATATTCCATCAGCAAAAGCTGCCAGGGCAATTTTTTTTATTGGTATGCCGGGAAACTGGGATGATGCATAGAACAGCGCAACTCTCTCAGCGCAAAGGCCTGATGGATAGGCAATGTTTTCCTGGTTGTTTCCTGTAATAATCTTTCCATTTTCCAATATCAATGCTGCACCAACCCTGAACTTTGAATAGGGAGCCCAGGCCTTTTCGGTCGACTCTTTTGCTATTTCAATCAGCATGCGACTATCCTCAGGCATCTCCTTCAGGTTCTCATATATGCGAACACTGATTCTCAACTCTTCTGTTTTCATAAGATATTCTTTGAAATCAAAGATATCTATTTTACTTTTTGGGTTGAATGTGAGTTCTTAACAATTAATTACCATTCATACTGAATGTTAAAAACTCCCCGTTAATATAACAATCGGATTCGCTATTTTTAACGAAAGTTTATTCTATGAGAAGATATGCCATAGTAATTCTTATCCTGATTGTATTCAATACTTTAAATCTTGCTGCCCAGAGTGCTGGTAAGATTACCAGGGAGAAGTATATTGAGACATTTAGTGATCTGGCAATGAAGGAGATGGTGAGGACCGGCATACCAGCCAGTGTAACGCTTGCCCAGGCTTGTCTTGAATCTGATAACGGGAACAGTACACTCTCTGTAAAAGGAAATAATCATTTTGGAATTAAGTGTCATGATTGGCAGGGTGGGAAAATGTATCACGATGATGATGAGAAAAATGAGTGTTTCAGAAAGTATAAATCGGCATATGAATCCTATGTTGATCACTCCTTGTTCCTGACGACAAAGACAAGATATGAATCTTTATTCGAACTTAGATCCGGCGATTATAAAGGCTGGGCCAAGGGCCTGCAGAAGGCAGGTTATGCCACCAGCAATAAGTATTCTTCTCTTCTGATAAAGATCATTGAAGAGAATAATTTGCATGCCTATGACAAAATGGTTCTTAGCGGATCATATAAGACTGGTAAACAATTGGATAGGGATCCGAAGCATGTGGGCAGAAAGGGCGAGACATCTGTAAGAGATGTATTAGTGAACAATCGAATTGAGTATATTATTACCAGGAAGGGAGATACTCCCGAGCTTCTCAGAGAAGAACTGGATCTGTTTGCAAATGAAATCTACAGATACAATGATATTGAAAAGGGTGTGCTTCTGGACTCCGGTATGATTGTATATATTCAGCCCAAGCGACTGCGTGCTGAGAAGGGATCTGATACATATTTATTTCAAGAGGAGGATACGATGCGTGACGTTTCTCAAAAATATGGAGTCAAGCTTCATCGTTTGTATAAAATGAATAATCTTAAAATTGGTATAGAGCCTGATGCAGGAACAGAACTTAATTTGCGCAGAAAAGTAAGGCTTGAGCGTGTGCCGTTGAGAAAGCCAATTGAAGAGCCGGAGCAGCAAAGTGAAATGGAGTTTGAATTTGATGGCTCATAATGTTCATAAGATGTTAATCAAATTGAGGCTCAAAACTTTACAATGGTGAAGCTGTTTCGTAATTTTACGGAAACTTCATTATCATGCCACAATCTCAGCCAGCACATTCCCATCGGGATAGTATGATCCTTCCCCCAGATGGCAGACAAACACGGATTGATTTCTTTTCTAATTCACGCTCCGGGAAAAATGAATCTCATATTATTTCTTCAAAGAAAAATTCATTTGAGTGGTGGCAAGCAATTACCGGATGGATGAAATCAGGAAAACAAGAGCAGGACCACAAGCTTGATGATTTTGAAAAATTTCTTCTGTCTCGAAATTATAGCGAAAAGACATGCAGGAGTTACATGTTTATGCTGCGTAAGTTCTTTAATTATCTGGAAGAAAATCAGATTACAAAGATGGGTCCCGGAATTATCGAAGACTACAATTACGAGTTTTTTGTTAGTGGAAGGTATTCCAGATCGTATCAATTACAATATATCAATGCGCTAACGCTCTACTTTGAATTTTCTGAGAATGTAAAGGTAAATCTGAAGGGATTGCAGCGCTCCGGCGTAAAAAGAGTCAGATGAACAAGCAATTTTCAATGTCATCCTGAAATCCGTGTAAGAAATCTTCGACAGACATTCTTTTCTTGCCTGCAATCTGTAATGAAGTTATACCATAAAATCCTTCACCTGTAGCTACATGCATAAAAGTTTTTTTATCTGATTTAATTGTTCCTGGAGTCAGATCATGCTTCTCTCTTATCATATTTCCCTTAAATATTTTGCAGATTATTTGTTGATTATTGGTCAATTGTAGTTCTGAGAATGCTGTAGGGAATGGACTGAGTCCACGGATAAAATTGTTAACTGTGTCGATCGATTGGCTCCAGTCTATCCTGCAATCTTCTTTAAAAATTTTCGGAGCTTTTTTTAGTTGATTCTCAGGGAGGCTGAAAGATTCCTGGGAGACAGGATCTGCAGAACCTGAATTGATACTTTTTGCTGTTTGTACAACTAATCTGGCTCCAGATTCCATTAATTTATCATGCAGACTTCCTGCATCATCAGAAGAATTAATTATCACTTTCTCCTGAAAAAGAATCTTTCCTGTATCGATTTTATCATCAATCAGAAATGTAGTGACTCCTGTCTCATTTTCTCCATTAATCAGGACATGATTAATAGGAGCAGCCCCCCTGTATTGAGGCAGGAGGGAGGCATGAAGATTAAAGGTTCCAAGCCTCGGAACAGACCAGATCACTTCAGGCAACATGCGAAAAGCGACAATTATGAACAGATCAGCATTTAAGGCTCTTAAACTTTCTACAAAATGTGGGTCTTTAAGATTCTCAGGTTGAAGAACAGGGCATTCAAGATGAGCCAGGGTAAATTGTTTTACAGCTGATTGCTGTATTTTTCTTCCCCTGCCTGCCGGCTTGTCAGGAGCGGTGATTACTGCGGAAATATCAAACCCCGCATTGATCAGTGCGAGCAATGGTGCAGTGGCAAATTCGGGTGTCCCCATGTAAATAATCCGCATATCAGAGGGATTTTTGCTATTGATTTTGATCGTAACGGGCAATATTCAGGAAATGCCCCATCTTTTTTCTTTTCGTCTCAAGGTAAAATTTATTGTACTGGTTTGGTTCTATTTCAAGCGCTAAAGATTCAATAATCTCCATTCCATATCCTTCAAGTCCTGTACGTTTTACCGGGTTATTGGAGAGTAGTTTTATCTTGCCGATATTGAGTGCGTGCATCATTCCGGCTCCAACACCATAATCACGCTCATCATCTTCGAAGCCTAATTCCAGGTTTGCCTCTACTGTGTCGAGACCCTCTTCCTGAAGTTTGTAAGCTTTAATTTTATTGTAGAGGCCAATTCCCCTTCCTTCCTGGTTCAGGTATATAATTGCACCTCTGCCTTCTTTATCAATCATCTCCATCGCTTTATGAAGTTGCTCCCCGCAGTCACATTTATAGCTGCCAAAAATATCACCTGTTACGCATGAAGAATGAACGCGCACAAGTATGGCATCCTCTTTGGTCCATGAACCTTTGGTTAGTGCAACATGTTCCTGGCCATTAGACTTCTGTATAAACGGGATCAGGTTAAAATCACCATAGGCTGTTGGAAGTTTGACGCTTACACCCTTAACAAGAATACTATCTGTCTGTATTCTATATGCAATAAGATCTTTGATAGAGATGATCTTCAGATTGAATTTTTTGGCAATTTGCATGAGCTCAGGTAGTCTCGACATTGTACCGTCTTCGTTCATGATTTCCACAAGTACTCCTCCTGTTTTCAGATCAGCAAGCTTGGTAAGGTCAACTGCAGCCTCAGTATGTCCTGCTCGTCTGAGTACTCCCAGATGCTTTGCTTTCAATGGAAAAATATGTCCCGGTCTGGCAAGATCTTCCGGACTTGTTGAAGGATCAACAAGGGATCTCACAGTTTTAGCCCTGTCGGATGCGGATATTCCTGTTGTAGTGCCACTTCCCAGTAGATCAACTGAAACTGTAAATGCAGTGTTGTGGCTACTTGTGTTTGTAGAAACCATCATATCCAGATCGAGCTCTTTGCATCGCTCTTCTGTAAGTGCTGCGCAAATAAGTCCTTTTCCATGCGATGCCATGAAATTTATTGTCTCAGCAGTAGTAAGCTCTGCTGCTGCAATAAAATCACCTTCATTTTCACGGTCCTCATCATCAACCACAATGACCACCTTGCCGTTTTTAATCTCTTCAACAGCCTCTTCAATGGTATTGAGTTGAAACTCCTTATCTTTCTGTAGGTCTCCAGACATTTGCTTTTTTTCCTGTTATATTATTAATGAATCCTTGTAGCAAGGCTAAATTCATGGATGCGAAATGCCTTACAAAGCGCAAAAATACAATATGTATTCCAATTTTACTCAGAAAAAAGTCAATAATAGGAAGGGTAAGCACAACAATAAATCCATAGAGTGAATATGTGTAGATGGGGTGGTGGGCATAAAGGAAAGAATTAGATAAAAGGAAGAGGGAAAAGATAAATGGACCCAGCCATCGAATCACTTTATGTGAAGTGTAGGCAAAGGTTTTTCCTTTCCACAGTGTGAATAGCTCACGAAAGAAATATTTCATGTTCTGATAGTTCCCTGTGGCAATCCTGACTTTTCTTCTATACTCTTCAGATAATAAATTTGGTACATCTTGATATGAAATCACATTGATGTCAAGAATTGCACGCTGTTTTTTTCTCAGGACATTCATGGTAATATAGAAATCATCCACCGAAAATCCTGCAGGCACCTCGGTATAGAGCTTTTTTCTGATCGCATAGATAGCTCCGTAGACTCCAATTGTTGATCCCCAAATGAGTCCTTCCCTGTATTTCATTAATATTTCCCTCGACATAAATGCTTTCTCCTGAATGGAGACCCCATCTTTTTGGATGCTCTCGTTTATTATATTTCCCCCGACAATACCTATTTTTTCATTTTTGAAATGAGCTGTCAGACCCCCAATGGTATCAGGATGAAAAATAACTTTTGCATCAGTCATCACCACTATCTCATCTTTTACTTTATTCATCAATGCGTTTATAACTGAGGGCTTGCCTTGTCGCTCCCTGAAAAGGATGGGAATAATATTTTCATGATCTTTTTGATACTGTAAGAGAATCTCATCAGTCTTATCATTTGAGGCGTCTGAACCAATCAGGATAGTCAGTTTGTTAGCCGGATAGTTTGAGTTCAATATTGAATCCAGCTTTTTCTTTAAAATGCCCTCTTCATTATAGGCAGACATCAGGATGCTTACGGGTGGAAGTTCATTCACTTCATATTTACAATCATTCTCTTTTTTATTGCTTGCAAGAAGCTGTAATAACCAGGGAAATAGCAGATATGAGTGTATAATCAGTAGTACAGAAAGCCAGAATATACATTGCCAGATGATCATGATTGTTGCTTGTAGAAGTCTCTTAACCTGGATGAGATAGCAAAGTTATCAAAATTTTCCTGAATGAATTTCCTGGCATTTAAGGAAATTCTCTCACTCAATTCCTTGTTGGATATTAAGGATTTCAGATGATTGGCAAAAGATTCACCATCGTTGGCGATCAGAATGTTTTCACCTTGAGTAAGCGGAATTCCTTCTGCGCCAATACTTGTTGTAACAATACATTTTCCCGTCGCCATTCCCTCAAGAATTTTTATTCTTATACCACTACCGGTTAACAATGGAACTGCCATGATATTGTATTTTCCCATAAATGTAAGTGCATCTTCAACTTCGCCGTGATAAACCAGCGCAGGATGTTTCATCGATTGTAAAAATTCCGAAGGGGCATTTCTGCCTGCAAAATGTAAAATTGGGTCCTGGCTGTTTTCCATCAGATGAGGAAGTACATTCTTTTTAAACCACCTCAGGCCTTCCTGATTCGGCAGCCAATCGAGTGATCCAAGAAAGAAAATAGTGTTGTCGCTTACTCTTCTGCTTGCCGGGTAATCCTGTATATTAATCCCTGTAGGAATAGTTATTCCTGGAATATTTGGTTTTAAAGCCCGTAGTTTGTCATGGTCCCTGTCTGAAATAGGAATGATAAAATCAATATCCTTAAGTATTTGCTCCTCCATTCTCTTAATGCGCTTTGCAAGCTTATACAGGTATAGTCTCGGGAAAATGGCACGCTCATTTCTTGCTTTCCCTTTCCATATTTCATGTTCAATATTATGGGCTCGAAGGGAGATTTTGGCCTTGCTGAATTTTCGGATCACTGGAATATAATGTGCCAGGTATGGGCCTTCTATCTGGACAATGTCAAATTTAGATTCACCCAATAGCTTTTCAAGAAGGGATTCATATTCGTTATTGATAAATCGCTCTGAAATATAAGGTTGTCGCGAGAAAAGCAAGTTCTTCAATGCTTTTAGCAGTCGCAGGGATGTATCTATTTCAACAGATTCAAATTTGATCTTCTTTTGAATGTCAGCAGGGATTTTCTCTGGTGGAAAGAAATGTTTTTTTGTATTGAAACTCAGCATGGTCACACTACAGCCAGTCTCTGAAAGTCCAGTTGAGAGATTAAGTGTAGCTATGGCACCTCCATCTTTTGGAGGGTACGGGAGTTTGCTACTGAGTATTAAAATATTCATCTGACCAGTTATATTCGTCTCTTTACCCCATTAAAAACTCTCTTGAAGAATTTAAAGTAGGTATCAATGTTTAAGATTACAGAATCGTTTGCGGCCTTATATGTGAGGAATATACTTAAGGGGACCAGTATGAAAGACGACATCCACATTCCTGAAAAAGGAGTAAGTATATCTTCCCTGGCAAATTTCTCTCCAGTGATGGAAATCATATAGTAAAGAAGAAAGAACAGGACGCTTACAATAACCGGGACTCCCAAGCCTCCTTTTCTGATTATGGCTCCTAATGGCGCTCCTATAAAAAAGAATATTAAACAGGCAAAGGAGAGCGAGAATTTTCTTTGTTTCTCAATCTGGTACCTTCGAAGTCTCTTGATTTTATATCCAATTGTATTTGTATTTGTTGAGACGTAAGATTTATTCGTCCGGGTATAATTTATGGCTTGAGTAATGGCACGGCGTTTTTCCAGTGTTGAAAGTCTGGCGTAAGCTGAGTCAAGCGATATCTGAATTATTTCAGGAGGCAAAGTAAGTTCGAGACTATCCGTTGATGCTTCCGTTTTTAATAGGTTTCTTTTTTCCTTTTTAAAGGTGTTTCTGTCAAGTGTGGAAGCTATCGAGCTATGAAGATCATCAATGTCTTGTCCTATTGAGTCAACAAAATGATCCAGCTGATCTATATTCATCATGGAAAAGCTATTTCTGAAAAGATTCTGGTCTGTTCGGTTCAATCCGAATCCGGTCATCTCAATAATCAATTCCTGTCGTTCAAATTTATCACGCCTGTGGGGATATGTTTTTGGACCTCCTCTGCGACCCCTGGTTTTTTGCATCTCAACATAACTATGACCATTGAAAAGGGTAAGTATGAGGTGTTTCTCATCATTTGACATATGCATATACCCTGAATCTGCTACGGTAACACTTACATTTCCTGCTTTATCGGTATGGTCATAAATCCAAATATCCCTTAATAAATTTGATTTACTGTCTTTCTCCCCAATTCGTAATGAGTACCCTTCGAGTGTATTATCGAAAACACCGGGTTGAATTTGCATATCCGGGCGCTGTCTCTGAATATCATAGAGCAGTGATCTTAATTTTAGATTAGACACCGGCATTATATTATTGGAAAAGAAAAAGGCTGAAATGGTAATCATTCCAACAACAATTATAAGTGGCCTCATAATTTTACTCAAAGAGACACCGGATGTTTTCATGGCAAGCAGTTCCAGGTTCTCGCCCATGTCCCCGAAAGTCATAAGCGAAGCCAGAAGCACAGCCAGGGGAAGAGCCAGTGGCACCATGCTGGCACTGGAATACAGAAGAAATTCTCCCAGAATATTCAACTCAAGTCCTTTCCCTACCAGGTCATCGATATATTTCCATAGAAACTGCATCAACAGTATGAAAATTACCATGAAAAAGGTAAGAAAGAGAGGCCCTATGAATGTTTTTATAACTAAATAATGTATACGTTTCACCTTCTCTTCAGATCAAGCTATTCATTTCTAAAACGGAAACAAAAGTAAGTTATTTTATAGGAAAGACAATTGATCTTACAAACCAATTACACGTTTTAGTTCAGAAATCTGACTATCCCACAGATCAATTGCATCTTCTTTCTCGTCCTCTTCAGCAAAATCTGTGATGAGGAGAGCCAGATCTCCAGTCAGTTCGTCTTTATGAACCTTAAATTCGAAGTAGGAATCTTCCTCAGTATCATCTTCCCATTTGAAGCGGATATACTTATTCTCCTTTTTCGAAACTACTTCTGCTATTTGTTCCGCTCCTTCCCAAAGAAAGGTAAATTTTCCTTTTCTTAGATTAACATCTTCTGCAAACCATTCTGCAAGTCCGCTGGGAGTGCTAAGTCTGGTAAATAAAACCTTTGGAGAGCTGTTTAGCGTGTACTCCAGTTCATATTTTGTCATCATGGGAATAGGAATTAGTCAGATTAATGATGTCTTTCTGCAATATAATAAAAATCCGTGAGTAATGAAATGAGGGAGAGGTAAAAAGGTAAAAGTAAAAAGATAAGAGATAAGAGGAAAAAGGTAAAAGTAAAAGCTTGTAGCTTACGCGATATATCCAAGCTGCAGATTTTGATTTGGAATCCTATCTTTACAATTTAAGAAATCGGTTTATGACAGATAGTACAAGAGCTGAGAAGAGTGCTGCTCTATTGGCTGCTACTTTTGCTGCTTTTCTTACTCCCTTTCTTGGAGCTGCGTTAAATGTGGCTTTGCCCAGCATTGGACAAGAGTTTAATGCGAATGCAATATTGCTGAACCTTACTGCTACGGTGTATCTGCTTTCCACTGCCATGTTTCTGCTGCCATTTGGAAGGTTAGGTGATATTGTTGGAAGGAAGCGGATTTTCACCTATGGCCTGATAGTATTTATTGTTTCTATTGTGCTGGGTGCTTTGGCTCCCTCAATGATATTTCTCATTATTTTCAGGGTTTTTCAGGGTATTGGAAGCGCCATGATATTTGGGACAGGTGTTGCTATTCTGACATCCATTTTTCCTCCGGGAGAGCGGGGCAGGGCACTGGGGATAAATGTTGCTGCTGTATATATTGGATTGTCTGCCGGACCTTTTATCGGCGGATTATTGACCCAGTATCTGGGCTGGAGAGCTATTTTTTGGACGCTTGTCCCTATTGGTGTTTTTGCGCTGATTTTATTGCGGGTAAAGATCAGGGGTGAGTGGGCAGATTCAAGAGGAGAGAAATTTGACTGGAAAGGATCACTGCTTTATATCCTTACCTTAATGCTTCTGATGCTTGGCTTTAGCATTCTGCCTCAGTTGTATGGATTTATTTTTATTGTCACTGGAATTCTGGTATTGTTGTATTTTCTCTATTTTGAAAATCGTGTTTCAAATCCGCTCCTGGAAATAAAGCTGTTTCGTTTGAACAGGGTTTTTGCTTTTTCAAACCTGGCTGCCTTGATAAATTACAGTGCCACATTTGGCGTTGGTTTTCTGATGAGCCTGTATCTTCAGTATATCAAGGGATTGGAACCAGGTGAGGCTGGACTTATTCTTGTTGTCCAACCATTGATAATGGCCCTTTTTTCGCCTATCACAGGAAAACTATCGGACAGGATTCAACCTCAGGTGATTGCTTCAATAGGGATGGTCTTTACTACTGCCGGACTAATTTTACTGATATTTCTGGATATGGATACTCAAATTTCTTTTATACTTTTTGTTCTTTCGCTTCTTGGAATTGGGTTCGCTCTTTTTTCTTCTCCGAATACAAATGCAATCATGAGTTCGGTTGAGCGAAAGCACCTGGGAGTAGCTTCCGGTGCAGTGGGTACCATGCGCATGATCGGACAGATGCTGAGTATGAGCATAGTCCTGATCCTGTTTTCTGTTCTTATCGGGAAAATAGAAATCTCACCGGAAGTTTATCCGGCATTTCTAAAATCCATGCATATCGCCTTTATTCTCTTTGCAATACTTTGCTTTGGAGGAATATTTGCCTCAATAGCAAGGGGGAAGGTGGGGTCTGAATTATTTATTGTTTAACAAGCTTCAAACTCTGCACCTGATTCCCGTCTTCAACCCTTATGAAGTATATTCCTGCCGGTTTACCTTCAAAATCAACAGATCTTGTTGAGCCTGGGTAGTCAGTAAATTCCAGGATCTCTTCTCCCAATATATTCAGAACCCTGATAGTAACACTTGAGCTAAACTTATCAGAAACAGAAATATTGAACTCATTGACAAAAGGATTTGGGTAGACAGAAATTCCTGAATTATTGAAAGCATTGCTAAATCCAACCGGACTAATCACTTTCAGATCGAAATTGTCTGTTACTTCAACCATTCCCATATCCACGGCTTTCAACATAATTGTTATTGTCCCTTTATCTGCTACTTGCGGGGTTCCGCTGAAGGTGCGGGAAGTGCCGTCAAAGGTGAGCCAATCAGGTAGATTTGTCTGGTCACCCAGGGTGGAAGAATAGGTAAACTGATCACCCGGATCCACATCTTCAAATGTGTTATCAGGGAAAGTAAAACTATAGAGTTGTTCCGCTCTTGTTTCCTGATCGGCAATTGGATTGGCCAGTGTTGGATCGTCATTTACAGGAGTGATCGTTATATTGAAATGAAATACGGTGTAATCACCATCATGAGCAATCCCTCCCTGCGGGTCAGAGACATTAAATCCAAAGAAGTCATTTGATTCTTCACCACCATCGTGTCTGAATGAAACAAGGTTATTGTTTACATCGGCCATTGTAAAAGATTCACCATCTTCCATTACTACACCATCAAGTAGGACATCGCCACTGGTGGGCTCAGCAATAGTGAAATCAGGATCAAGTGTAAATGTAATATCGGCAGCGTCGCTTTCAGCATCAGAAGCTGCTATGAATGCATTGCTAATTACTCCAGAGCTACCCTCTTCTACTACTAATGAGACATTTTTAGTCAGAAGTGGCGCATCATTTACCGGTGTGATTGTAATTGCGAAAAAGAAATCAGGATTCTCATTGTTAGTTGCCAGGTGGCCAAATTCATCAGCAACACGGAACTGGAAACCATCAGAGAGGGTTTCTGATCCGTCGTGTGTATAAACGAGATTACCATTGTTAATATCATCCTGGGTAAATGTTCCTCCATCACTCAGAGGGATATCATTTAATTTAAGCAGCCCGTTTTCAGGAAAGTCAGAGCTGGATTCAGGATCAAGTGTGTATGTTATAAGGCTGGACGTGCTCTCTGCGTCAGTTGTAAGGAGCATGTTAGCTGTAAGAATCAGGCTTGAGTCTTCGTCGATGGTTGCCCCCGAGTTAACCTCTACTGCAGGAGGATCGTCAACTGGCGTTATATTAAGTATTAAGGAGAAAACGGAGTCCTCCCCGATCATATACCTTGCACCATCACTATCAAATAGTAGCAGTAGAATACGATCGTTTAAAGTTTCAGAACCATCATGAACATACGAGATAGTACCGGCATTAATATCCACCATAGAAAATGTGTCCGGAAGAGTTATATCAAGCTCATTAAACAGCAGCTTTCCATTAGCAGGCCACAAACCTTCCGATAGAGGATCAATTATAAATTTAATATCCTCCAGTGCACTTTCAACATCTTCGGCAACTAATTCCACGTTTGTTATTGTCACAGTATCTCCCTCATCAACATTTACACTGATTTTTGTTGTAATCTCCGGAGGATCATTCTCCCAGTAGAATCCAAAATCAAATGAACTATAAGCTGCTTCTGCTCCATCTTGTGTATGTGCAGCATCGTAGTAAACCAGGTGAGGTGAATAGGATGCTTTGTTATCATCTGATACGAACATCTCCATCTTAACTTTGAATACCATATCATTGCCTGTAATCAAGACAGCGCCTCCACTTTCAGCATCTATTCCTGTAATGGAAGGGGAGACTAATGCAATAGGTGAGTTATCGAGAGCTGTTACTGTCATGATAAATTTTGAATCGAGATATTCGTATATCCATCCTTGAGAAGGTATATCCCAAACAAGAATAGAAGTGTTACCTGACCAGCCAACTATACCTCCGGGTAAATTCGACAAACCTGCATCGATGGTCATATTTTCTGCACCATCATATGTACTTCCATTCATCGATAATTTTACAACATCTGCCAGTATTGTCCAGTAGACTGTTGTACTATTTGCCAAAGTGACATTCTGGATTGTATACACTTTCCCGTCTACTTGTCCGATAAGACCATCATTCGCAGTCCCTGTAAAGGTAATAGATGCATCTTTTGGAGGTGGATTTTGTGGTCCATAGAGGAATTCCTGTGAATAGGAAGGCATTGCCAGTACAGCACTCAAAGCAAATACAGTCAGCAGTGAAAACATACTCCTGACACTTTTGGGTAATTTATTTTTTTTCATGATGATGGTCTTTCAAGTTAATCGCACAATAATTGTACCATAAAGGATCTGTTTTTGATCCGTTTAAAAGGCATATTGTGGATGCAATTGAGTAAGTTACGACATATGGAGGGGATTATCAAGTGTTTTCCTACGATTCTGTCTTTCCCGGTTTGAACCCAGTAGTGCCCTGGAACATCAATGGTACCATTCTCTGATAAATTGTTATAACATGATTTTCTGGTGGGCCAGGGACTTTATATTCTGACTTTAAATGCAATTAATTTTTTATTTATCAGTAAAATTGCAGAACTTGTTATTGATTTATGAATAAGGCAGGCCAGACTCTTTCTATATCGTATTGTGCTTATAAAATATTTTCCAGATTAACCGGATTAGCTTACAATTAATATTTTTTAAGAACTGCAGATGGTTATGAAACGTAAGTCAACATTACTGATCAATACCGGGCTACTTCTCCAAAATATAGCAGGTATCGCTACATTTACTACTCGTTATTTCAAAACACTTTTTACCAACCGTTTCGAATCGAGAGAATTCATTAACCAATGTTTTAAAACTGGGTATCAATCTTTATTGCTTGTTTCTGTGACAGCATTTATTCTTGGGATGGTTCTCACGATTCAGATAAGACCTATTGTGGCTGATCTTGGTGCTGAGCGAATGTTGCCCAGCATGGTATTTATTTCCATAATTACTGAATTGGGGCCTGTAATTTTCGCACTTCTTTTTGCAGGGAAGGTAGGATCTGGAATAGGTGCAGAACTAAGCTCCATGCGTGTAACTGAACAGATTGATGCCATGGAGGTTTCGGCCACCAATCCATTTAATTTCCTGGTAGTAAGCCGGGTTTCTGCTACAACAGTCATATTTCCAATTTTGGTTTTCTTTGGTGATTTATTTGCATTTATTGGGTCTTATCTTGGTCTGAAAGCATACAGCGATATCTCCTTCATACTTTTTTGCAACCGGGCTTTTGTAGATTTCTTTTTTACGGACATATTTCCAGCAACAATAAAAACGCTGTTTTTTGGATTCTTTATAGGAATTATCAGTTGTTATATGGGGTATTATGCCATTCGCGGAACTGAAGGTGTTGGTAAAGCCGCAAATTCGGCTGTAGTGGCTTCTTCTCTTACTATATTTCTGATAGATCTTATTGCGGTAATGATAACAAATCTAATTTACTATTAGGAATGAGTGCTGAACGAATTCTGTATATAAACAACCTTTATAAATCATTCGATGGAAAAAAAGTCATCGAAGGACTCAGCCTGTCACTTTTCTCAGGTGAAAATCTCGTGATATTGGGAAAATCAGGGACCGGTAAGTCAGTTATTATGAAATGTATTGTCAGGCTAATGGAAGCAGACAAAGGAGAGATCAATGTTTTTGGAACAGATGTGGCAAATTGCACTGAGAAGGAAATGAATAGGATACGCGCTCGTATTGGTTATCTGTTTCAGGAGGGGGCAATGTATGATTCAATGACAGTTCTCGAAAATCTTCTATTTCCGGCAAGAAGAAATCCAAGACTCAGGAAACTGCCGGAGTCAGAGCTGATCAAATTGGCAGAGCAGCATTTGGAAAGTGTTGATCTGGCTGATGCATCCGGAAAACTCCCTTCAGAACTATCCGGCGGTATGAAAAAAAGAGCCGGTCTGGCCAGAACCTTAATGTTGTCACCGGAAATGATTATATATGATGAGCCGACCACCGGGCTTGACCCTCATACTTCAGAAGCTATTATTAAACTGATACTAAAGGTGAAAAAGATATACAACACCTCATCGATTACAATTACACATGATATTAATTGTGCTGAGAAAACAGGAGACAGGCTGATCTTGTTACATGACGGTAAAATTATTGCTGAAGGAACTTATGGAGAATTGAAAAAAAACCCTGCAGAGCAGGTTCAGCTATTTTTTAATTAAATGCGAATCAGTTATGAATGAAAAACAGAGACGAAGTCTTATTGTTGGCATATTTGTCACTTTTGGGATAATTATTTTTATTTCTGCCATATATCTTGTTGGAAAAAAGGAGTATCTGTTTGGATCTCCTATCAAAATTTCAGCCATTTTTATTGATGTGAAGGGTGTCCGTGCAGGAGATAAGGTCAGACTTTCCGGTATTGAGATTGGTACAGTAAATAGCGTGGCATTCCTGAATGATAACCGGGTGTTAATCCAAATGAGTATTGATCAGCAGCAGGTTTCACATGTCAAAAAAGATGCGCATGCTACCATTGGCAGTGAAGGGCTTATGGGTAGCAAGGTAATTATGATTATCGATGGTAGTCTCCAGAGCGATCCGGTTGCTGAATTTGATACCCTGGTCACCGTTGAGCAGATTGATATGGATGATATACTTCTGGAAGTAAATAAGTCGAGTAAAAATATTGCAATTGTTTCTGAGGAATTGGTTCAGATTACTCAGAAAATCAATCGTGGAGATGGAATATTTGGAAAGATATTTACTGATACTACTCTTACACGGAATCTGGACGATGCCACAAGGAATATTGCCTTCATCACTGAAAATCTTCATTTTATATCAGAGCAGGTAAACAGGGGAGAGGGTATTATCGGGAAACTCTTTGCAGATACAATTCTTGCATCCGGACTTGGTTCTGCCGGACAAAACATCAATGAGATTGCTGTCAATTTCAGGGATATCACTGAGCAGGTCAACAAAGGAGAGGGTGTCTTTGGAAGATTGTTTACCGACACTTCCCTCACTAATAATCTTTTCGCTACCAGCGAGAACCTGAAGAGTACATCCAACAGCCTGATGAAACTCACTGAAAAGCTTAGCAATGACAGTAGCGCCCTGAGCATGTTCATCGATGATCCAATTTTTGCTGATTCACTTGAGTTACTAATTGACCGACTTAATATTGGAGTGATTGAAGCAACAGAAGCAGCTGATGCAGTGCAACGGAGTGGCTTAATAAAGTTGTTTTCTAAGAAGAAAAAAAAGGAGAATTCGGAGAAATAGAGTTGCTTAACCAGGCTCTTGAGATTCAACTCGGAAATCTATTCTAAGAATAGTATGACCGATCGCTTGTAATTCTCTAAATAAGTTTTGTAAATTAGCCTTAGCATTTAATATTCCTCTAATTGCGAAATATATATCAGAAGTTTAAACAGCAATATACAAACTGATTAAATGCCCATTGAGGGCCAAAGCAAATCTTGACATAATCTTAACTGAAACTATATTAAATCAAGAAATAAAAAAGTCAAATTGACATCTTCCTGATTCAGATCAATTCCTTATAAACCAAAATTTCTTTATGAAGAAAAGAAGGGTAATACAAAGGAAAAAAATAATTATATACTACGTTTTAGCTATAGTGTTTCCTTGCATTATACTTGGCATTCTGGCATACAGGGGTGTGAAAAACGATCAGGCTCTGCTTGAAAGAGAGCAAGGCCTGACTTTTCAGGAATCAGGACAAGAAATAAGCAATGAAATTGAAGCCCATTTCAGAGTAGTTGAAAAGAGTTTTGATAAGCTTATCATTTCCAGACCTAAGCCTGACAAAGATTTATTTTCCGATTCTGTATTAAATTCTTTGATTACTATTTTCCCCGTAATTGAAGGCATTTTTCACCTTTCTGATAAGAATAAAGTTTCATTATTAAATCAGGGTTTATTATACGGTTCGCAAAAAAGTAAAGGATCAAAATCCGGATATCCATTCACCCCTGCAGAACAAACTTTGGAAAGAGCATGGAAGCTGGAATTCATACAAAATGAGTATTCAAAAGCCATTGATCTGTATAGAAGTGCATTAGGTGGTAATAACACTATACAGGATCAGGGTGAATTCAATAATGCCATCGCCCGTTTACAGAAAAAACTTGGCAGACCCAAAGAAGCTATAAAGACTTATAATAGCTTATTAAATAATTATTCTGATGTATTTATTCAGGGAGATATCCCATTGGGCATGATCGCTTTGCTGGAGTCCGGTCTTCTGTATCTGGAAATGAAAGATACTATACAATGTTTGGAGACATTCAACTCATTGTTGAATCAGATTATGGATTCACGATGGAGTATTAACCATTCTACCTTTTACAATACAATTTCTAAAATTAAAGAAACTAATAGTCTGCTAGAGGATGCCGGAGCTGAAGTTGAGAGTCTGTTAAAAGATTCAAAAATGCTCTTAGAAAACATAAGGGTCCTGGAGCAAAAATCTGCATATCTGTTGACCCTCACCAATAAAACATGGAGTATTCAATCAGAGCAGTCTTCCATAGCCGATAATTCAAGCAATCGGTATTTATTTAACAATAATGGAAATTCATATTTTGTTTTTTTATCGATGTTGGAAGAACATGGACAATGGGGATTGATCTATAATCAGGAATACTTTCTGCATAATATTATTCATACCACTATCAGGAAAATTGCAGATGAATCGATCTTCAACTGGGAACTTGCTGATAATTATGGTAGCATTATGCTCAATTCAGAGAATATTTCAAGCAATGCTATACCGGTAAAAGTAATGTTGTCTCCATCATTACCATCCTGGACATTACTATTTTACCCTAAAAGCGAGGAATTCCTTAGCTCATTTATTCAAACCAGAGGAGGTATTTTCTTTTATATCTTTCTTTTGATTGTAATAATATTGGCTTGCGGTCTGTTTTTCACTCTTTATACTGTAAATAACGAACTGCGGCTTACAAGAATGAAATCAAACTTTATAACAACCGTTTCACACGAATTTAAAAGTCCTCTTACCCTAATACGTCAAATGGCAGAAATGCTTGATGAAGGAAGGGTTCCTGACGAAAATCGCCAGAAGAAATATTATTCCTCCATATTACAGGAAAGCGAACGTTTAAGTCATCTAATTGATAATATCCTTGATTTTTCTAAGATGGAAGCCGGGCAGAAGATCTTCAACTTTGAAGAAGGAAACCTTGCAATGGTAGTTGAAGAAACAGTAAGGTCCTTTCAGCATCAGCTGACGGACAAAGGCTTTCAGCTTAAGCTAAATTTGCATGAAGTAATTCCCGATTCCATTTTCGACAAGGAAGCAATACGTCAGGTTTTGCAGAACCTGATTGACAATGCCTGTAAATATTCAGACGATTCGAAAATAATTGAAGTGAAAGTATCAAAAGTAGATTCAGGTATTTCTATTAGTGTTAAGGACTTTGGAATTGGAATTAAAAAAGACGAACAGGATAAAATATTTAGTCGGTTTTACAGGGCTGGCGATGAACTTACGCAAAAAGTAAAGGGAAGTGGCATAGGATTAATAATTGTTAAACAAATTGTTGAAGCTCATAAAGGTGCAATTAAATTAAAAAGTGAGCTTGGCAAAGGAAGTGACTTTCAGCTTATTCTTCCTTTAAAAATTTAGATATGAAAAAAATATTAATCATTGAAGATGAAGAACTAATCAGGATGGCTCTGGAAGACGATTTTCGTCTTGAAGGATATGAGGTGGATATTGCCGGGGATGGAATAAAAGGATATGAAAAGGCAAAAGAACCGGATATTGATTTGATCATCCTGGATATCATGCTTCCTGAAATGAATGGTTTCGATATTTGCAGGAATTTAAGAATGAATGGAATTAAAACTCCGGTTATCATGCTTACTGCAAAAGGACAGGAAATTGACCGGGTGCTGGGCCTCGAAATGGGAGCCGATGATTATGTAACAAAACCTTTTAGTCCAAGGGAATTGCAAGCAAGAGTAAGGGCCATTTTCAGAAGGATGGATAGCACTCCAAAGGATTCAGAGGAAGATATCTTCAGCAGTAAGGGATTGAAAGTCGATTTTCTACAATATGAATGCTATAAGAATGAACTCTTAATAAAATTGACAAAATATGAATTCGGACTATTAAAATATCTGATTAAAAACAGGAAACGGGTTATTGACCGTGATGAATTACTTGATAAAGTCTGGGGTGATGATGTAATTGTAACTCCCAGAACAATAGATACTCATATAGCAAACCTTAGAAAAAAAATAGAAGACGATCCCTCTGATCCTAAATTAATCTTAAACGTCAGGGGTGTAGGTTATAAAATTTCATCCGGCTAAAACCATGACATAATCTTAACAATACTTGATGTATTCTGAATAGTTATTTACTTTCTGTGACTTAAATTTGTCTTATCAATTTTTACATGAGAGTTTAGTTTCGCTGAGCCGTTGCTTTCAGCGATTGTTTCACAATTCGGGGTTTATCTGACCAATAAAAATATGAATTATTAACAGATGAAATAATAGTAAAAGAACAGGACAAATTATTAACTAAAATATTTACAGATGAAAAAATTAACAGTCATATTGTTTTATTGCCTGACAGTACTGGTAGCTGTTTCAGCTCAAGATAATGAAGCTGATAAAATTTTGAATGCTGCTATTTATCAGGAAGAAGTCTCCGGAGACCTTCAGGAAGCAATACGCTTATATGAAGAGATCGTAACTAAATATCCGGAAAACCGATCTGTTGTTGCTGAAGCTCTTTATAGGAATGGTCTTTCCAATGAAAAACTGGGAAATATAAAAGCCAGGAAATATTACGAAAAGGTTATAAATAGTTATTCTGAGCAATCCGAATTGGTAGAACTGGCTCAAATAAGATTAAACCGTATTCTTAAAACAAAAAAGCCTGCTCGTGAGAAATTATCAGTCATTAATCTTTACGAAAAAGGATCCCATTTGGAAAATTCCTCTCTTTCTCCCGATGGAACTAAAATTGCGGGCATTGAATTTTCTATTGGTCAGAATGTTAATATTTATGACCGATTGACCGACAAAACTCAAATGCTCACAAAATACGAGTGGTTAAACGCTGATGATGGTTATACTTATTATCCTGTCTGGTCTCCTGATGGAAAAGAAATAGTCTACATGTACCATGACAGCAATGGAATTTGCGAGATTCAAGCTTCCACATTGCAAGGGAAGAAACGTACTCTCATTAAGAATGAATCCGATGATGGACAAATCTATCCTAAACAATGGTCACAGGATGGAACAACTATTTTAGCATTTAAACAAGATAGTTCCGGCTCTTATACAATAGGACTGGTACCTGCAAAAGGAGGTTCTTTTACAGCAGTTCATACTACTCAGTGGGAAGAGCGCTTTGTTAAAGCTGATGCATCTTTATCACCTGATGGAAAATTTATTGTTTTTGCCGATGGACAAGAAGGTAATTTAGACCTTTTCATTATTGATACAAATGGAGGTACGCCAAATTTACTAAGCGGGCACCCTGCCAATGAATTAGACCCGCTATGGTCGCCTGATGGGAAGCATATTGCTTATATTAAAGAAATCAAGGGAGGCTCTTTTTTGTATGGTATAGAGATGGCTGAAGGTAAAGCTGTGGGACAGCCATACCTTATCAAGGAAGGAATGCAAAATGCTGAATTACTTAATTGGAACAGGCAGGGTATCAGTTACGACTTTTTCCTGGATCTGCATGAGATCTACACCTTAACTCTTGATCCGGAAACAGGATCTTCAGTTGGTGTTCCAAAGCTTCTGGATTATACACCTGCAGGATCTAATATTTGCCCGGTTTGGTCCTATGATGGAAAATCTCTTGCATTTATTTCTTATGACGGTGAGCCTAAAGTGGTTATACAAGCAGTAGATGGCGGAGATACAAGGCATTACATTATTCCAACCCCAAATTTTTGGGCACCAGCTGTCCATGATCTTCACTGGCTACCTGACAACAGTGGTCTGAGTTTTAACCTCTTAAACAAACAGGAGATATCCATTATGTACCAACTTGATTTAAAAACCGGGAAATGGCAGAATTGGTCATT
>JAUUZQ010000041.1 GCA_030589895.1 Bacteroidales bacterium | reverse complement strand
CAGTATCTGAAGTGATCATTGTATTTGTGAACCCTTCTGTTTCGTTAATGGTTCCGATGAGGATACCCTCCCTGTCAAGAATATCAATTATATCCGGACCGGTTTGAACAGACATGAGTGAATATCTGGTAAACAGAGGGGTAGATGATTCGTCGATCCTCATCGTTGTAAATTCACCTGATGCCATTTTCCCATCTGTAAAAATCTTCTCACCCCGAATAAAATGGTAGCGCAAGAGTGCTTCCAGATCTTCAACAGATAATGTATCTGCTCCATAATCAGTGAGGGCTTGCTCTGTAGGGACAAATATGGTGTAATTCTCTCCTTCAAATAGAAAATCAAATTTATAAGTTCTGTCATTGTACAGTCCGGCCTTTAAGAGTAATTCCAGGAATTTGGATCTGGACTCAGCATTTAATGCATCGAACATTGACATTCTTGGCGGAAGGAGCCATCCATTCACCTCATAAGTAGTTCCATTATCAGTTGGCTCCTCCAACTCGTTTGCCGTCACAATAATTTCATTTCCACCATTATACCCATCTTTCGATGGGGATCCTCCCATTACTTTGCCGCTTGAATTTTCAAACACAATATAATTGCCGGCAAGATTCTCAATAAATTCTTTCCCGGCACTTCCGTCAGGCGTACTAATCCCCACCTGGTTCAATAATCTTTTTGACAGTAATTTTGTGCTCATCTTTTGAAACTTCTCAGCTCCTTTGTCATAGGCTGAAAATTCATAAGTGTTCAGATCTCTGTTTTTCCATTTGAAGATCAGGCTAGAATCCTCATCTAAGGTATTGTCTGATATAATAAAGAAAGAGAAGTCATTCTCCTCTTTTTTCAATGCAGGAAGTATCTTTGTTTGTTCAATAGCATAGAGAAAACTACTAAATCCGGGCCGGAGATAGACCGGGGCAGAAACACTTGTAAATGCCCTTGGAACAATAAGATCATCCAGCACCAGGAATGTTGAATTACTGCCATAGTATTTATATACAATCGAACTCTCATCCACAACAATAACATCTCCTTCCCCGGTATAAAACCCTTCAGTGAGATCAATCTGGTAAATTGGATTGGCACTCATATGGTTTCTCAGAATAATCTTTTTGATCTCAACAGGAACCGACTCCCAGGAACTCCAGTGTGGCAAACCACTATTTTCTATTAAAATGTTATTAATAAAGGTTTCGAAGGCATCATCTGTAGGTGCCAGAAACCCATTATGATATTGCAGGGTATATTTATCGGCATTGAGGTCCGGCCCTGTTAATTCTTCGTGAATGTTGAAGGGTAACTCAGGATAATCCAGAATGTACAAAGTATCGAAATCCAGGCCCTGTTTTGCTTCTGGTTGTCTGCCGGTTTCATTCAAATCTGATTTGAATTTAGGGAATAAGCCAAGTAATTCACGGATGTAAGAGAAATTGCCATCGTTTTCTTCAGCAAATACTATTTGTTCAGTATTTAACAAAGGCTCAACAAGCTGATCAATCTCATAGATGAAGCCGTTTTGTGCAAAAATTTCAGGTCCCATGACCTTCCCATTGGCATAATGTATGCTGCTGTTATCGTATGGTCTCTCATAGAAGAAATCATAGTCTGAGCCTGAAAGCCCATTAATGTCAAAATATGCAGGGAAAAAGATAGGCACATATTTTCTCGACCTGGAGTATACCATTCTATAATCATTTGCAACAGTCGAATCCACTATGGTAATCTGCCCCTGGTCATTATAGATCCAGTACTTTTTATCCGGATCCTGCAGAGTGGTCTCTCTTTTATAGGCCCTCGGCTTGCTGTTTTTCGGGTCACGGGGATCAATCCATCCTTCAACATCAAGAATTTGTATCTGGTCCAGTGTCCAGGCGTCCTGTATGATATGAATCCGAACGATATTCCGCAGTTCAGGTAATGGGATAGTCTCAACATCTCCCCCATACTCAGGATGCTTTGACAAAAAACTGTCAAAGGCTTCATCATTTGGAGCAAATATAGTATAGCTGCCTGTTTTATCCAGGATGGTGTCGTAACCTGTAAGCTCAACACAAAGTTTAAATGTACTTAGATTCTCCAGGCTTGAAAGTTGGGTATAGAGTTTTCCCACTAACCAGTCCGGGCGCTGATACTTATCAAGATCATCTATATCCTTGCAGCTGGAAACAATCAGCAACACTGAAAATAGTCCTATAATTCTCTTGATGAATAGTCTTGTAGCAGGCATCTACAGTTTTATAGCATTAGCAATAACAAATGTATCTATTTATATCAGGGCTCTCATCCGGTTATCGTTCTCAGATGTCGAATTTCCGTTCGAAACAGTTGCTTGTTTATAGTAAAATATAGACAGCACATGAAAATCCTGTTCGAATCTGCTCACATGATATGCTGACAGGAAATTTGGGAAATGCCTGGCATCAAAATGGAGCGGTTCGGGCATCTCAGGCCAGCAGTCGATGGAAGGTTGAGATCGTAGATCCAGGTGAGTACACCATTAGTTTAAGACGTTTTCCAGGGGAGAGCGGCCTTGCCATTAATGCAGAATTTCCTGCTTCAGAAAAACCAATTGAACTTGATCGGTCTATGCCGGAGAGCAGGAACGCCGGATTCACAAAAGCCTTTCTTTATATCGCAGATGTAAAAGAAACTATAAAGTGATTACCCGGTAGCCAGCAGCCAGTGGCTCATTGTACGAATATGGTGATTTGGCGGTCGAACGCAAATTTAACATCATCGAACGATAATTAGACAGTAGTCTTTTATAATGTTCATAGTTTTACCTTAACAAATACTAAAACTTCACATTATGAAATTAAAAACTACTCTTTTAACGATCTGCTTAGTCCTGTTTTCATGGACAGGCATTCAGGCCCAGGATACCATTCCTGACCTGATTATTTCAGAAGCTCAGTTTAATACCCAGGGGATGAACTATATTGAGCTTACAAATATGGGAGATACCGCAATCGATCTCTCAAGATTTGCAGTAGAATTATTTAATACATTCCCGGAATACTGGATAAATAACAGCTGGAATACTAGAGCTCTCAGACTAGATGGCTCGCTTGCTCCAGGTGATTCATACGTAATGAGTGCAGTGTTGGAAGGATTGTCGGGAGGAGGACTGAAATTGTACAGACCAGCGATGGAAGCTGTGAGTGACAGGGTCGTCTATCCTGTTGATAACCTGCCTCCTGATTCGCCGGTCTCTGACAGTATCAGTGCTTTAGGAGGTCAAATTTTCACCATATGGGGATCAAGAGGAGCTTACGCGATCAGGTATTTTACCCCTGAGGGAGATTCAATTATTATTGATGCTGTGAATCACTCCATGAGTCCCGATAATTTCCAATGGGATGGACTTTTAAGCGTTGCCGGAGTTCCGGAAGCTGCATTAACCCATGTTTTTGTCAGAAGACACACTATTACACAGGGAGTGCCATTATTGGACCATGAATCCAATTGGGATGCTGCCAGGGGAACCGACATTAGTGATTCAGAGTGGTTCCCTATTCCTCACCATGAAAATGATCCGGAAGGGATTATTTACAGAACAGTTGGAAACCATGGAGATTATCATATTGATGTGCAGGCTTTAAATCCCTCTATAACTATCGATTTAGAAGCTCCTTCCATGACAATCCCATGGGGTATTTTAAGAGGAGACTCCATCATCAATGAATTAACTTTAGGTGATGGCATGTCATGGTGGTATGTGGAGAATGGGAGCATTATTGATTCCATGCACAATATATGCCAGACGGGAGACATATTAACACTTTATGCATGTGGAGATGTCCTTGAACAGAAAGATTTTGTTTTGACTGTTTCTGCTCCGGCTACCGACATGGCCAAGGTATTTCCTATAAGCTACAAAATCTACCAGGATCCTGCAGATGAAATTGGAGTATGGCTCACGCCGTACTACACAACAGACGATATTCCTGTTATTGATACTATTGGAAACGTAACTTTTGCGACACGTGTTGACTCCCTGTACAAGTACCTGGAAAAAGCACCCGGTGCAAGCTGGGAAATTGTTTGGGTGGATGGTACTGAACGGGTTGATTTAATGCAAGGTGACATCCTGAAAGTCACCTCCGAAGACGGCACAACGGTTAAAGACTACTTCATTGATGTGCTGGATTATGAAGCCAACTCAAATGCAAATCTGTCGGCTATTGTATGGCCCGATATCAACCTGGATGAATTATGGAAAATTAACCAGGGATGGACCAGCCAGGATACCATACCGGGATTTACATCGAACGTACACTCTTACACCATCAGGCTACCATACGGAACAAACACTGTACCGGTATTAAATCCAATAAAGGCAAATCCTAATACAAAAATTACAACTTCCAGGGCAACATCTCTGAGCGGTGGATTCGATGAAAGAACCACAATATTTACTGTGACAGCAGAGGATGATACAACCATCATAGATTATCAAGTGCTGTTTGAAGTGCTTAAGCCTGCTGATTTTGAACAGCCCCTCTATGCCGGGCCGATCATATCTGAGATCGTAACCAGGTGGTATAACCGAACAGGCTTCATAGAATTATATAATCCTGGTAACCAACTCCTGGATTTAAGTAACTACATGGTAGTTGCAGCCGGGGCTACATCATTACCCGATGTAATTCAATATGATAATACATTTTTAGAGCAGTATCTGTATTATGTCCCGGGCTATAAATATACACAGGATACACTCGCCTTTGAAACAAATGGCCGGTTCCTTGAACTTGATGTGGTGGATCCTGTATTGGATCCGGGTGAAACATTTATCATTGCTAACTGGTTGGATGAAGAAGCTGAAAATAATGATTTTACATTGGCTGTGAGTGATCTTTTCTTTGATGATATATCTAAACCACCGGTAGTACCAAATCACTGGGGCATGACTTTCGATAGGAGTGATGCAGTAGCATCTACCTATGGAATGACGAATGCACACTATTTATACGAAATTGTGGGTGATTCAATTCTGGACGGAACCAAGGCTATCGGAGATCCCAATGATTTTGTACTCCTGGATGTATTTGGAACATACGATGACACTCCCTGGAATGTTGGTGGCGTTGATTGTGTAATTAACGGAAAGAAGAAAACCAATGGCTGGCGTTACATCAGGAAGTCCCCGTTCTGGCATGGAAATGATGATAACCTTGCTTCGTTCGGAACATCTGATGAAGATACTGAATGGATTGCCGAGGGTTCACCTATTAAAACCATTGATCAATCTGATTTAACTAATAATATCGGTTCACACGCGTTGGATCCGGTTACAGTACACATTTCAACCGTTAGCTCACTGGTATTTGAAGTTGCCGATGGTTTCGAGGGTAGTGACCTTGATATCAAAGGGATTAGTAACGCAGAGACCGTTCAGGAATTCTTTGACAAGCTGATTAAGGCGGATACTGGCCAGGCACTTGTGGTAACGGGTGCTGATGGAGTAGCAAAGGGAGTTGATGATCCGGTTGCAGAGAATGATACTTTGACCGTTACATCTGCACAATTTGACAATGTTACGAAATATGGTTTATCGTTGGTTCCGCTGGATGCAAATACGAACCTGCTTGCCGCAGATGGCTCAGGATTAACGGTTGACAATGCAACAGGCACGATCAGTGGATTTGATTTCGGAGCTACTGTCCAGTCCGTCTTTGAGAATATTGAACTGGAGTCTGCACTCTCACTCATCAATATTGTGGATACAGATGGTGTGCTGGTTCCCTTAAAGGTAGCCCGGGCTGACGGAGCTTACAACAGTACGGTAGTCGGTGATGAGATCATTTTTGAAGTAGTTGCCCAGAGTGGTAAAGTTCAAGAGTTTACACTCACGCCAAACAGCTTATCATCTGATGCCTATGTTATATCAGACATCTTTGTGGTTGACAATGAAAATGCAAGGATATCGATGATTCATGATGGCATCGAAGTATCAGCTTTCTTTACTCAGATCGAGATCGTTACAGGAGCAACAGCAACTTTGATAAATAAAGCCGGTGTTGAACGCACGCTCGGTGGAGTGAAATATGATGATCAACTGCTTGTTGTATCAGAAGATGGAACTGTAGAATTTGTCTATGATTTCCTCTTCGTCAATGAAATGATTATTAATTCTCCACCAGTTGTTACAGTTGAATTTACAGATGCAGCCATTAATGTAGGTGCGACCCTTACACTTTCGGCATCAGCAACTGATGATGGAAAACCTGAACCTCCTTCTCTGACATCCACCTGGGAAGTAACTTCAGGAGATGCCGGTAATGTGACCATTACTGATGCAAGTCAGCTTTCCACTGATGTCACTTTCAGTACAGAGGGTACATATACCTTGACCATATCTGTCAGTGATGGTGAATTAAGCTCTGTGAAATCTGTCAATGTGGTAGTGTCAGGAGGCGTAGGTATTGCCGGTAATCAGGCATTACAGATGAATATGTATCCTAACCCTGCGATGAATCTGGTAACTTTCGAATTGCAGAACATGGACCCGGCACAAACAACTATAAGTATTGTTGATTTATCAGGAAGGGTTGTTTACAACCATAACCTTACTGATGGAAGAACGGATATTGATATCAGTAAATTTGATGCTGGCATATACCATGTTTCAGTACGATCCGGAGACAATATCTTAAATAAGAAGTTAAGCATAGTGAAGTAGTAGTAGTTAGTATATTTTAAAAATCTGCAGGTGATTTACCTGCAGATTTTTTATTATCAGCATACACTGAACCCTCAATCCAAAAAGCATGAAACGATCTACCGTGGTCCTGATGATCATTTACCTGGCAATTGTATCGGCATACTCAAATAATCAACCCAATATAGTATTCATCTTTGCTGATGATCTAGGATATACCGGTCTTAGTAGTTACGGGAGTACTTATTATCAAACCCCAAATATTGATCAGCTATGCGAAAGGGGAATGAAATTTACCCAGGGCTATGCAGCAGCAACGGTTTGTGCTCCATCCCGTGCATCTGTTTTAAGTGGTCAGTATTCACCCAGGCATGGTGTACTGCGTGTGACAAATGTGCCAAAGGCAAGGAAGATTGAGGATCTATACAGATGCAAACAGCCGGATGGCACTCCCTTTTCAAATGAGATCATCACCATGGCAGAGATGCTGAAGAGAGGCGGATATGTAACAGGCATGTTTGGTAAATGGCATCTTTATCCCGGGAACCCCGGTGAGCAGGGGTTTGACAGATGGATTGAAAGTGCAGGAAGACATTTTGATTTTAAGACCAATCCTGAGATGGAAATTCCGGATGGTACATACCTGACTGATTTCATGACAGATCATGCCATTGAATTTATCAGGGATAACAAAGATCGCCCCTTCTTTTTATATCTGCCCGATTTTTTGGTGCACAAGCCCCTTGAAGCAAAACCGGAACTGATTGAAAAATATGAGAATATTGAAGGAGTGGGTAACCAGAGGAATCCGGTTCATGCTGCAATGACAGAGAGTCTCGATTACTCAGTTGGCAGAATCTATCAAGCTTTAGAGGAGCTTGAGTTGCTCGAAAATACACTTATCGTTTTTACTTCAGATAACGGTGCCCCGGGACGCACATTACCAGATGGAACAGCCGACCTCTCAAGGGCTCACACTGATAATGTCCCGCTTCGTGATGGTAAGGGACTGATGTATGAAGGGGGGATCAGGGTGCCCTATATCTTTTACTGGAAGGATAGGATCACTCCGGGATCAGTTTCCGATGAACCCATTATCAATATTGACCTCTACCCTACTTTTGCTGAGCTGGCTGGTATTGATTTGCCGCTTAGTCAGACATTCGATGGCGTAAGCCTCCTGCCCCTGATCTTTGAAGAGGCTGCAAACCTGGATCAGCGCCCCCTATTCTGGCACTACCCTAACTATGGTCCGGCCTCCCTGAGAAACGGGGAGGTAAGCTATGCCTATGTCCCAACTGATGTGGTCAGGTATGGCGATTACAAGCTGCTGGAATTTTACCATTGTGAGACAGAGCATATTGAACTGTATAACCTGAAAGATGATATCAGTGAATTAAATAACCTTGTGGATAGCATGCCGGAAAAAGCTGATGAATTGTACCGGATGCTCCTGGATTGGAGGGCACAAACAGGGGCTGTATTACCAATTCCAAATCCTGATTTCAAATTGGAGAAGGAGGTGTCTGCACCCAACATCGTTTATCTCCTGGTCGATGATATGGGTATCGGGGACCTATCCTGTTATAATGAAGTGTCCAAAATTAAAACGACCAATATTGATGCCCTGGCTGAGGAAGGTGTAAGGTTCACAGATGCCCATTCTGCAGCTTCAATATGCACTCCCACAAGGTATGGTATTATGACTGGTAGATATTCCTGGAGAACGCCGCTGAAAGAGCGGGTGTTGAGCGGATATGATCCCTGCCTGATAAGTCCGGACAGGGAAACGGTGGCCAAATTAATGAAGCGCAATGCTTATCATACGGCTCTGATCGGAAAATGGCACCTTGGCCTTGACTGGCAGGCAAAAGACGGAGAGACAATAAGCGGATTAAAAAATGACATAGCAGAAACTGAAGATAAGATAGACTTTAGCCTGCCCATATTGAACGGGCCGGTTCAGGCCGGTTTTGATTATTTCTATGGTGTGGCGGCCTCATGGGATTTTCCTCCCTATATCTTTATTGAGAATGATATGATTTCAGAAGTCCCAAGGGTAAAGAAGGGAGGTTTATTGAAGAACTATTTTCCGGAATTATCACTGGATGAATTAAATAAGAATAAAAAGGATTATCCCCTTGTCACATGGCGGGAGGGATATGCCAGTCAGACGCTGAATCCTGAAGATGCCGTAACAATAATTACTGACCGGTCGATACAATACATTCAGGAGCAAAATAAGGAAGAACCATTCTTCCTGATGGTTAGTTTTACTGCACCGCACACTCCGGTACTCCCCAGGGATGAATTTGTAGGCAAATCTGATTGTGGAATTTATGGAGATTTCTGTCTTGATTTGGATCATTCAATAGGCAGAATCATTCAGCAATTAAAAGAGGAAGGATTATTTGAAAATACACTGGTGATCTTCACAGCAGACAATGGAGCCAGTCTTCGCTCTATACCAATGACAAAGCAGAAGGAATTCAGCCACAGTCCGAGCCATATCTACAAAGGTTATAAGGCACGACTGGATGAAGGGGGGCACAGAATCCCATTTATTGCTACATGGCCGGGGAAAATTACTTCAGGATCTGTGAATGAAGGAGTCATCTCACTAAACGACCTCTACGCGACTTGTGCACAGTTAGTGGGCGAAGATATAGCAGATAAGGCAGGAGAAGATAGTTTCAGTATTCTATCAATGTTGCTTGAAGGAGAAAGCGAAAATCCTGAGCGTGAAGTGATTATTCACAGTGATTTTACCGGCTTTTTTGCCATTCGCCACGAGCAATGGAAACTGGTTTACCACCGCGATCAGGATAAAGTGGCGCTTTATGATATGCAAGCAGATCCCGGTGAGCAGCATAATATTATCTCGGAACATCCTGATATTAAAGAGGTGCTTACAGAGAAGCTTACAGATGCAGTGTTGAATGGAAGGACCACACCCGGACCTGCCCAGGACAATGACGGTCTGCCATACTGGGAACAACTTTACTGGATGGAGAGGCCTTGATAATGAAAAAGTATATTAAAAATATTGCACTGATCCTTTTGCTGGCATTGAACTCAATGGTGGCAATGTGTCAGCCACCAGATGAGCCGCTGAGACCGGAAGAGTGGATTCAGAAAATGGGTAACGGAAACTGGATGATCTTTCATCTTCCGCAGGATGATTTTGGATTTGCCGATGTCTCTTTTTCTCCAGAACTCCTTGATTCGCTAAAAGCAGCCGGATATACGGGAGGACGCTTACACTGGCAGGCAAGGGCACTGGTAGATCCTGTAACCCATTCTATCGATACCGCTGCAATTTCCTATATGTCATGGATCATGGATGAACTGGCGGCTCGTGATATGGCTGTCTGTTTCCAATACGACTGCCTGGAGAAGGATGAACCCTATTTGATGGATTCGGTGGCTAAAAGCAAATATTTCACTACATGGGAACAGCTATGCATTGCATTTAAGGACAAAAGTCACCTTGTAGCCATGTGTCCGGTTATTGAGTTTCATGGTTGGGAATACCTGCGGGACCTGTACATTGAAACAAAAGATAAAGCATACATGCAGCAATTATTCGACAGTACAAACTGGTTTTATAATGAATGCACTACTATTCTCAGGGAACATAACCCCACACGAATAGCTTCTTATAAACCATGGGGCGCTGCCAAGAAAATGGAATTTGAACAACTGGCCTTTCCCTTTGATGCCAATCATCCAGATCCTGATTCAGGGTACTATGTTGCCTCCGGAAGCGGTTCATATGGTTTGGGAGAGTGGTCAGATTATGGGATCTGGTCAGCAAATACCCTCGAAGATCTGAAATGGCAGGCTGTGACAGCCGGTTTAGACAATCCGGCCTTTGGAATACATCACGGAATTGAGTGGCGGGAAAATACAGGCATACAGTTCTGGATTGACCATTGGGAACCAGCTTACTGGAAACGACCCGGGGAGTGGACGGATGCACAAAACCTGGCCTATACGGAGTTTTTCCTTGACACCCTTCAGGCACTTGGGATTTCCAGTTCAGGTCCACAAACCAGGAGGTTCTGGAACAACGATGATAGCCGGTTTATGACGGATAAATTCTCCCTTGATTTCCTGAGTATTTCGGCGGCACACTGCTGGAGAGGCCCCCTTGTATACCCTGCCTGGGATACGATAAATTACAGCCTGAATATTGAGATATTTGGATCAGGTAAGGTGAACCTCTCTCCTGATCATGGTGAAGATGGATATCAAAGAGGTATGGATGTAGTGCTGACCGCTATTCCTGAATCAGGATGGAAATTTGCAGGATGGCTGGGAGATGCGGAGGGCAAAAAAAATCCTGTTGAAATAAATATTAGCTCTGATTATGAGGTGCAGGCTATTTTCGTGAAACTGAGCGGTGAGGAGTGGTCAATTGATACCCTGGTTCCTGTTGCAGATGCTTTTGTGCAGTTCAATAAGCCGGATGAGAACTTTGGCAGTCAGAATAACATGGTTATCAAATCAACATTTGATCTGAAATTTAATCGAAATGGTCTTATCCGCTTTGATCTTTCTGAAATCGAGGGTGAAATATATAAGGCTGAATTACAACTTACCTGCAAGGAAGTGGCAGATGATCCTGCGGCATTGCTTTCTGTTTTTTCGGTTACAGATGATGGCTGGACTGAGTCGGAAGTTACCTGGAACACTGCTCCTGAGCTTGTGAATATGCTTGATTCTGTAAGCCAGGTTACATCTGAACATGAAGTCTACAGTTTTGATATTACCTCTTTTGCGGCACTGGAGTTGACAGGCGATAAGCTTTTGAGTCTGAAAATATTAGATGGAAATCTGAAGGGTGATCTCTTCCAGGTTTTCTCCAGGGAGGACTCATTATATTATCCTCAACTGCTGATTAAAAGAGAGGATACCACACCCACAAAATCTGTTCATCAGAATACTGCTGAATCTTTTCAGGTATATCCGAATCCCGTCCTGGATATCCTTTACATTGAGTCATCCCTCCCGGAGAATAGATTTTCGGAGATCAGGATTACAAGCCTTAACGGCAATATATCTTACAGGGAAAAAATGGAAGGTAACAGGGTTCAAATTGATTTGACCGGGTTTATAAATGGTATATATCTCTTGCTTATTGAAACCCCTGAAGGAGTAATTACAAAAAAAATAGTCCTATGTCATCATTAATGTACCTGACAAAAAAGGTTTTATTGCCACTACTGCTATCTGTGGTCGTTTTTACAAGTGCTTCATCACAGGATGTCAACTTATGGGGAATCCCGATCACTCCGAAATTGCTTGCAGAACAAGGAAAGCTGGATGTATCTGATCCGGAAGGTGAGTTCAATCCAATAGGGGAATGGGAACAAACCTGGAAACTCTGGCTTCCGGGCAGGGGAAAACCAAATCAAAAATCCGGATACCTGAAAATCCATCGTGAGCCTGATGCGAACGGGACAGCGCTTAATTATAAGGTTTGCCAGGTGATTTCAGAAAACAACTCCTGGCTACACTCTGCCCGTGCCAGTATAATGGCCGTAAATGATTCATGGGGAAGCCCGATTAAATGGAATAAAAGCACCCGTTTCCATACCTCTCCTGCTTCCGGAAGCGTTCATCTGAAAGAGCTGGATAGTTTTATTGAAGGACCTGAAGATTCTGATCTACAGCACTCCTCAACTCATTTTATCACCAGTTATACCCTGTTTGATGCTGTTCAAAGAATGAGTATTGAGAATGTCACTTCGCTTGATTTTACCTTGCTTGATGAACTTGATAAGGTGAAGAAAAATCACTCCATCCGCTTCATGGAGAACTCATCCATCAATTTTGCCGGTAAGGATAGAAATGTGAAGGTATTTGCAGAGACAGGGGAAGGGATGCTTCCATGGAAATATTATGTTGATGAAAAGGGCCGATTGCTACTTGCTATCAGCGGAATGAGGAGCTATATTCTGGATACAGGATGTGAATCAGAGTATGTCGAAATGTTTGAACATCCTGACATGGCAGGACAGAAAAAGTCCGCAAAAAATAAGAAGAGGCGCAAAAAGGATGTTGCCGCCCGACCAAATATCCTGTTTTTGTCAACGGACCAGCAGACATGGAACACCCTTTCAGCTTATGGAAACAGTTTTGTCCGGACACCGAGTCTGGACCGCCTGGCCAATGAAGGTGTTTCCTTCCGTTATTCATATACTACCAATCCCGTTTGTTCTCCTGCAAGAGCCGCATGGCTTACCGGCTTGACTCCTGCAGAAAACGGGGTGATATCCAATGGTCTGGGGATTGTGGAAAATATTAATACTGTGGGGGATATGTTAACTGATCGGGGCTATGAGACCGTATTTGCAGGGAAACTTCATGTTGGGATACCCAAATCCTATGGAGAGGAGATTCCCGGATTTTCAAAGGTTCTTTGTCAGGGAATTGGAGGTAAAGGCACCCTGGGAGATCAGGTTGTTTCAAGTGTTTGCGAAGGCTACCTACAAAACCGTGACAAGAGTAAACCCTTCTTTATGTCCGTTAATTTCCTCCAGCCACATGACATATGCAACTGGATATCAAGATTTTCGAAAGACCCGGAAAAGACCCCGTTTTTCGGTTTGAAGATAGATGATTTGCCCCCGCTACCCGATAATTTTAACTCCATCATCGATGAACCTGAAAAAATGAAAGTTGCCAGAAGAGAAGAGTGGGGCGAAATGGAATGGAGGTATTATCTCTGGAGCTATAACAGGATGATCGAAGAGATGGATGCAGAGATAGGCAGGGTACTACGTGCACTTGAAGAGTCAGGCGAACTGGATAATACTGTAATTATTTTTAACTCTGATCATGGCGAGGGGAATGCGCATCATCAATCTGTACTTAAGAATTTCACTTATGATGAGTCCAGCAGGGTCCCGTTTATCATCACTTACCCAAAAGAGCTTCAACAAGGTGTAATGGATGAGAAACACCTGATCTCCGGTCTGGATGTTGTTTCAACAATTTGTGATTTTGCAGGTGCAGAAGCTCCGGCAAATGCTAAAGGACTGTCTGTTAGAAATATTGCAGCGGGTAAGGAGACGCCATGGAGGGATTTTGTAGTCACGGAAGTGAATCATGACATGGGACGAATGATACGTACGAAACAATATAAACTGATCGCTTTCAGGGATGATCCGCATCTCCTGTTTTTTGATATGAATAATGATCCGGGTGAAACCAGGAACCTGGCCCTGGAAGAGGATTATCAGGAGTTGATTGAAGCTCATATTATACTGCTTGAGGAGTGGGAAGCTAATCTTGTATATGCGCCCAATTCGCCAGGACTATTTAAAGTGAGAAGAGATTAAACTATGAAACATCATCTCACCATCTTCATTTGTGTTTTGATGCTTTCTATTCCTGTATATAGCCAGGTAGAGACCGTTAGCAGAGCTTATACGATGATTTTGATCAATCACAATTATGGCCTTGCAAACTCTTTATGGGATGATGGATGTCCAATGAGCTATGATCCGGGACTGGTGGATAGCCTGGGAGCAGCATTTTCCATAGATTACACAGACCCGGGGGAAGGCGGTATGGATGCTTATGTAAGTGGACATATCGGCGGGTTCAAAACCGGTGGTAAATACTATCCGGGCAATCCTGCTGCCTGCGGAATGCCTGTAAAAATACAAGATCTCGATTTTGATTTCAGGATCCGGTGGCAGACCAGTCAGCAGAATGCCGATGATGCCGATGATAAATGGTGGGCCACCATCAATGTCATTTTTGATGGGGGAGCTGAATTGGCAGAACCTCTTGCAGAAGATCGCGATTTTGACATTGTAATACAGTTCGAGCGCTTCGAACAAGATGCACTGGAGGACAAGCCCCATGAAGATAATACGGTCTATTGGTGGTTTGCCCGAAATCCTGATAAAAGCATCATTCCTTTTGTGCTTAATATCGACGGTGTGGATTATGAGTGGGCCGTGAGGTATAAATTCTTTGATTACCCGGCCGGGGACCCGAAAGAGCATAAGAATAACAAGGTTCACATTAAATACATTCCTGTTGATAACAGTAATGTTGCACCTTTTCTGGACCACCCGCTGCGTCTCTTTATTGAAAACTCCAAAGATTACTTGCAATATGTGGCCTTGCCTGAAGCAGAACTGAATCTTGCACAACAAAAGGTGAGCGATCCAAGCCTGTGGATCAAAACCTTATCAGCCGGATATGAGGTCTATACGGGCCAATCGATATTGAGGAATAATTATTTCTTTACGCTTAGTGATCATGCAGCACCTGCATCACCAATCGGCCTCAGCGCTGTGGAACAAGAAGGAGATGTTGCCTTGAACTGGGATGATCATTCAGATGACGCTTTCGAGGCCTATGCTGTTTATCGTTCAGACAACAGCAGCCCTTACAGTTTGATTACTTCAACTGCCCGGGTAAGTAATTATACAGATACCACTGTTGTAGCGGGAGTCAGTTACGACTATTACGTGATAACGCTAGACCGCTCTTTCAACGAATCCGCACCTTCTCCTGTTGTTTCCATTTTGACAGGGAGCCTCAACATCAATATGCAAGCTGATCAACCTGCCATCATCCTGTACCCCAATCCTGTTACTGATAAACTATTTGTCATTGGTGACCCTGTGGAGCTTAAATCCATTGAAATTTACAGCCTCCGGGGAAGCAAACAAAACTTCACCTACCTTATTGAAACGAACCGAATTGAATTGGATATGTCTCGCTTGAAACCGGGATTGTATTTGATCAGAACAAGAACTACAACTACCAAAGTCTATAAACATTAAATGAAGATGAGTAATCCAAATAAAATATATTTTGTTTCCTTCATGATGATTGTGTTTGCCGGATGTAGTGATACGCATCATCCAGCATCCACTTTAGATATAGATAAGGACAGTATCTACATTGCAGCTCATCGTGGGGGCTACGAGAATGAATTTGAAGATAAGGCACCTGAGAATTCTCTTGCAAATATTCAAAATGCTATTGATCGTGGTTTTCCCATTTACGAATCTGATGTTCAAAGAACCTCAGACGGTGTATTTATAATAATGCACGACGCCACTATTGACAGGACTACCAATGGAAGTGGCGTAGTAGCAGAAATGTCAGGTGAAGAGATACAGGAATATCACCTGATTTACCGTACTGGCGAGGATAGCAATGAAAAGATTCCTCTTCTTGATGAATTTATTTCCAAAGGAGATGGAAAGATTATTTTCAAAATTGATTATAAGCCGGAACTTAAGTACCTGGATGACTTACTCCAACAAATAAAAGAGCTCAAGCTACAAGACAGAGTCATATTACGGTTTCGCTATAGAAAGGAAATTGTTGAAGCCCTGGAAAATTACGATTCAGATGACAGACCACTTATACTTTTCAGACTGACTACGCTGTCTCAATTCGATGAATTAAAGAGCTTATTTAAGCCGAAAATGATATCTATTTTCACAGGCAGCAACAATGCCTTTACTGAGGAGCAATTGCAAATCATTGAACAGGCAGCTAAAGAAAATATCATCATTGAGGCTCATGCATTCCATGATAATAATGCTGACAGGGAAGAATACTGGGCCGAACAGCTTAAGTTACCCATCTCAATTTTTCATACCAGGAAACCCATACTATTTCAAGAATTTTTAAAGAAACAGTAGCTACACTTAACAATCCATGAATAAGAAAAACCTGTTTATTTCGAAAAGAACTACACTGGCTATACTCGTTGCTCTGGCAGCTGGAATAGTTCTGTTAATTGTATTATTGCCGGGTAAAGGTTCTGAATGGAAGTTTATTGTCTATGGAGATACACGAACGGACGAGGAGAACCACAAGAGGGTACTAAGTTCGATGGTTGAAAACACTCCTGATTACCAGTTTATTGTAAATGTCGGTGATGTTGCCCAAAGAGGTCAGGATACTTTGCATTGGAATATGTGGGAACGTGCCCTGAACGAAGTGCTCGGATCTACCGGACAGCAGGGTAAGAAACGTTACTATGTTGCAACTGGCAATCATGAAGCTATTTTAAGAGGTGGGCTGGACAACTGGAAATCATATTTGCATGGGCAGAATAGTGACTACGAAAGCACCGATGGCTTATATTTCACATTCGATTATAAAAATGTACGTATTATTATTGTGAATAGCCTTGGTGATATTGCCAAACAAAAAACGATGATTGAAGAGGCTGCAACAAGCAATCCGCATCCCTGGTTATTTGCAGCATGGCATGAGCCTATATTTGTTTATGGAAATAAAGTATACCAGGAAGAGCTACACAAGGAGTTGGGTAGCACACTGTATGAGAATGGCTGTGATATCATTTTTACAGGTCATTCACATATGTATGTGCGCTCTAAAAAACTTAATCTGAATGGGGAAAAACACCCACCACTGGATGAAGAAAACGGAACGGTTCAGGTTATAACCGGGAATGGCGGTGTTCCAATGCGACAAATTCCAATTATTGATGCCGATGGAAATGGCTATTTGGTAGCAGAGAATGCGTATAATACAAATACTGATCAATTTGGCTATACCGAAATTGAAATCAATGGCAATAAATCCTTTACCTTAAGGCATATCCTGATTGATGGAACCGTTTTTGATACCGAGACTTATACTCCTAATGAGAAACCTAATATGAAATAGTAATTTGATGTCATGCCAATAGTATTTCTGCAGGTATCTTTAAGCCCTTATATAATAATTTTACCATCTTAAGTGTCAATCTTCTCTTCCCATTAAGAATTTCACTTACCCTGCTTTGACTGCCCAGGTATTCTACCATATCTGCCTTTGTCATTTCCATCTGTTCCATCCTGAACTTTATAGCATCAATTGGGTCAGGTGGAGCAATTGGATAATGTTTCATTTCATACGATTCAACTAATGTACAAAGTAAATCAAATTCATCTCCCTCAGTCGTATCTCTCTTAGCTCCCCACAATTCTTCAATCCTCTTGATCGACATATTGTAATCCTGGTCTGTTTTTATTGGTCTAATTTCCATAATCAAATAGTTTTTGCATTAACTCTATCATAGTGCTTATGAGTTCCAATAAATCGAATAAAAATAACGTGAAACTCATAGTCAATAGAAACTACTAATCGGTATTTATTACCCTTAATATTAAATACAACTCTCCCTTCTCCTACAATACTTGCACTCTTATATTGCTGTTTAAGTTCATTTGAATTTTTCCAATCCGCTGTTTTGGCATCATGATACCAGGAACGTAAAGATATTTCAGAATCTGCATATTCAGGTTTTTTCCAGAATTCTTTTAATGTCCTAAACGCAATTACTCTCATGATGCAAATTTATGAAAGAATCTCAAGATTCCCAAATTGGGATATTTTCTGTTATTCCAAATTAGTTTTGATTCAGAGGGTTTCTGAAAATATGCTTCAACCGGGAAAAGGGGTTCCCCAGATAATTAATCACAATGTGCTTCGAAAAAGGAGACAGGAAGATTAACTAAAATGGAGCGTATAACTCAAATTCAGCTAAATAGTATCTATCTGTCCCGGTAATTCTCAGGCGGATTTTATCTGTGGTCACCGGCTGATCAAGAAATTTCACAGGTTCCCACTTGGGTTTCCAGGTATACACTGTGGTCCATCCACCTGAGCCATCAGGGATCTGCAGTTCCGGCTTATGTCTTGGGTGCCATTCATCCCCTCTACCGGTTACCACGCTTCCGATGGTAACTGCTTCATCAAATGAGGCTTCAATCCATATCTCCGATTCATCCTTATTCAGTGTCGCATGCCATGTGGTATTTGCATCATGGTCGTTTACTTTCCAGAGGTCCTCCTGCATATGAGAAGATGTGAGATTTGTGTTGTTTGTTAAAGGAGTTTGTGCATAAATCGGTTCAAGATCCATGACACTTTCATTGATATCGAGCTCAATTGTTGTTACAATTTCCTCCCTGAATTTAGCTCCAACATTGATACTGAAATTTCCGGTATTCTGCTTGAAATCTATTTTTCCCCCATTTAATAAGCGTGCTGATTCTATTGTCCGATTATTTAAATTGGGGAAAGTTAAAACACCATCCGATGGCCATCGAAATATGTGTAAATATATTTTATCACCCTTGCGGGTAGAGACTCCCCATGGACCCGGGAAATAGGGACCACCACGGCTTGCCCTGATACTCTCTTCACCATTGACGGACCACCACTCTGCAATTTGCTCCAATCTCTCCACCTCAACAGGATTTAAAGAACCATCTCCTCTCGGGCCAATATTCAGAAGCATATTTCCATCAGCACCCCATGTGTATAAGAGTATTTCCATTAACTGAGGCAGCCTTTTAGCACCCACATCGGGATTATAACCCCATTGTCCGGTAGTCGTCTGACATGTTTCCCAAAGCTCTTTGCTATTAAAATGGCTGATGGTATGCTCAGGAGTATAGAAATCCGCTCCTGCCCCACCCCGGTCATTGACCATCGCATCAGGATGCAGGGTACGTATTCTTGTCATCACTTCTGCAGAAGTATTTCCCCAGTCACCCGGTCCAAGACCATCAAACCATATTTCGTAGATTGATCCATAATTATTCAATAGCTCCTCCATCTGTGCTTTATAGAACCCAATGTATCTCTCATGATTTGTTTCCGAATCACAATCGGGATGGTACCAATCACGTGGCGAATAGTAGAAGCCAAAATTAAAATCATTTTTGCGGCAAGCCTGTTCCAGTTCCTTAAGAATATCCTTGCCATAAGGCGCCGACATGATATCATAATCCGTCACCCTGGAATCAAACATCGAAAATCCCGCATGGTGTTTGGCAGTAATCACAAGGTAGGTCATCCCCGCTTTTTGAGCAATCTTCACAAGCTGGTCCGGATCAAAATTCACAGGGTCAAATGTTTTGTACTGAATATCATAAACCTCAGGTTCAATTTTTGCTACTTTATATGGTTTCCCACCCGGCCGGTGACTCGGACTGTTCCTGGAATGACTCAACTGTTTCCCCATCTGGCTGATGGGTCCCCAGTGAATAAACATGCCAAAACGCTCGTCCTTCCATTGTTCCGACGCCTCTTCCCCGGCACTTTGAATTAAAATCGATGTATCTTTTTCATATAACTGAAATTCATCAGGAACACTTTTCTCCTGGGCATGCAGTACCATGGGAATGGTACATATCAATACCAGTACTGAAAATTTTTTCATTTGTCTATGCTTTATTTGATTGGGGTAAGAATGATACTTCTCAGTTTCATTAATTCATCTCCTTCCAGGATAAGAGGTTTCACGGTGAGCTCTGTTTCACCCTTATTCAGACTGATCTCTCCAAGGTTGATGGGCTTAAAATTAGTACCGGGGGTGACATCCAGCTCAAATGACTGGTCGCCCATGCTTAGCAGGTATCTATTATTTTCTGCCCCTTTTGTTACATCATAAACAATTTGGAGCGCAAATTTTGCATCCTGGTTTGCCCGGAGTTTCCAGCTGACATAGCTCTCCATTTCGCTCCAATTGTAAACACAATTAAGTCGTGCGTTGCCATTCCCGAATTGAATTCTCTCCCCATAAAGTTCACCATCAAAAACATGCAGGATATTCGCTGCAACATTGGTAGCGAGCAAGCGTGTAGTGTCAGTTTTTAGTGATCCTTCAATTTGCAATGCTATTACAGTAACAATGGTGTCCGGAGCAATTAGAGGAACTGTGACACTCCAGTCCCGCTTATTGAGTCGTTTGACATTTAGCGCTTGCTTGTCCGGATCACCCAGGAAAGAAGCAGAATGAATATCAGATTCAAGGCCTCCAACAATCAATTCACCATCATCCGGCCATTGAAAGACATGAAGATAAAGGGTATTCCCTTTTACGGTAGATTCACCCCAGGCATTCACAGGAAGAATGGTTCTCTCAGTTCCGTATATGGCCTCACCGTTCACTTTTAACCAATCGCCGATCCCTCTTAAAACCTCCACATCCACAGGGGCTATCTCTCCGCTTCCCATGGGACCCACATTCATTAACAGATTGCCCCCTCGTGCAGCTGCCTTTGAGAGCAATTTTATAAAGTGCGAAGATGGCTTATGTGAAAAATCGTTGGCGTGGTATCCATATGAATTATTTGTTGTTGGTATGGCTTCCCAAAGGCCTTCCGCCGGGGGGAATTCTACCGGTTTATCAGCTGTTGATTGATAATCTGCAAATCCTATCGCAGACCTGCTGCTGAAGATGGTATTTGGAGCAAGCTTACGTGCTTCAGTCAGTATGATCTGGTTGTATTCATCAGGCAACCAATTTCGGGTGTCAAACCAGATGACATCGGGTTGATAGTTAAGAATGATTTCTCTTAATTGTGGAATCGATTTCTCATTGACATAGTTCATAGATTTCTCCCTGTGTTCCTTCCATTCCGGTTGATCAAACCATACATTCCTTTTTACGGGCTGATGATAATCCCAGGTGTTCCTCTGTCCATATCTGTGGCTCCAGTCCTGGGCATGGGAGTAGTAAAAACCAAATTTAATTCCCTCTTTGTCACATGCGGCTTTCAACTCTTTCATCGGATCTCTTCCCCATCTGGTTCCATCAACAATATCATAGTTATCCCAGCCGGGAACTTTTGAATCGAACATGGCAAAGCCATCGTGGTGCTTTGAAGTGATCACCATATATTTCATTCCGGCATCCTTGCAAATTTTCACCCACTCCTCTGCATCAAATTTTACCGGATTAAATGGACCTGCTACCTCATCTTTATAGGTTTGCAGCGGAATCTCTGCCATTCTCATGATGTGCTCGGCATATCCGGCATAGGGCTCGCCCTTCCAATAACCTGCCAGGTCGGAATATACACCCCAATGGATGAACATTCCAAATTTAGCATCACTCCACCATTCCATATTTTCAGGTGCAGTGGTTTTTGAGAACTCCTCCTCATTTGAACAGGATGGTGTGACAATGAGCAATGATATAAACAGAAAAGAAAAAGTAAGATGTTTCATTTTTTGCTGAAAATAGCGCTAATTCTCAATATTTTAGTGCTTGTTTCGTTCTGATGAGTGCAAATTCCGTTCTTATGAATAATTCTTGAATATATTTGTAAAAGAAGATTTGGTTTTTATGCTGATGGAGAATTTCTTTTTCAATATGAAGTGCCTGATAATGAGTAGAGTAGTCGCGCCGCTGACTTTTATGCTGATTATGATCTTTATACCATCTATGCTGGCTCATGGTGCTGACTATAAGTTCAGAAACATTACTTATGATCAGGGAATGCACAGCAGTGAGGTATATAAGGCTGTTCAGGATAAAGATGGAATGATGTGGTTTGCACTGCATGATGGTCTGGATAAATTCAATGGATATGATTTTAAGCACTACGAACTGATCTCTCCTGATCATCCGGGTGCGACCCATATTCCACAGGTCAGATCTCTTATCCTGGATGAAGATCAGCAGATCTGGACCTTTTCTGATAATGGATTATTCCGTTATGATTATTTGAGAGATGAGTTCAAACTGGTGATTACAGGATTAACGGAGCGCTTTGATTTTGATCAGATCATGGTCATACATGAAGACAATACCAGGAAGATATGGATGGGGACCAATAATGGTGTTGTCATTTACGATGAGCAAAATGATTCAATCTTTAAAATCCCGGATTTTGTAACAAATATTTTATCCTTCTATTCTGAGACGGATTCGAAATTATGGATTGGAACAGGCGAAGGTCTCTATTTGTACGATCAGGAAGCAGGGCATTTTATAGATCAAACAACACGTGCTAATGTAAATGCGAGATTGCTTAAGATGGCCGTGTTTTCTTATATGCCTTTTAATGATCATCAACTTCTCCTTGGATCCAGAAGAAATGGTTTGAGGCTGCTTGACCTGCGTAGCGGGAAAATGAAAAAAGTAAACATTCCGGAACTATCCAGCCTTTCCTATTCCATCAGAGATATTACTTATTATGATGATAAGATCCTGCTTGGCACTGATGGTGCCGGACTTGTTGTCCTTAATTCCTCTCTTGAATTCATCAGGAGATATGCTTTAAATGAAGATATCCCAAACTCGCTGAGTCATAATGGGATATATGACCTTTTTATTGACAGGGAAAACCGTCTCTGGATATCAACCTATGGAGGTGGAGTAAATTTGTTTGATCCAAACGAAAAAGCATTTTCTGTCATTCAGCATCAAGCTAACAATCCAAATAGTCTGAAAGCCAATATGGGGAGGGCCATATTAGAGGATGGCAAAAAAAATCTGTGGTTCGGTACTGAAAGTGGTATCTCGATACTTAACAGGAAAACCAATACATTCCGGCACATAGGATTTGAAACAGGATTTGAGAATGATCTGAGTGCCAAAACTGTACTCTCTATGATGAGGGACAGAGAAGATCATATCTGGGTGGGAACATTTTCAGGAGGAATTGATATATATAATGAATCAGCAGTGAAATTAAACACCCTGAAGTTTGATTCTCTCAATCCTTCTTCTCTTTCGACTGACTATATATATGCCCTTTATCTTGATCATGAAGGGGATATCTGGTCGGGAGGTATCAGGGGTGGAGTTACCCGCTACAATCCTTCATCAGGACAATTTACCAGGCATGATGAAGTGATAAGTGTTAAGTGTATTATCGGAGATTCAGGGGGCCGAATTCTGGTTGGAACACTCAACGGACTCTATTACAGCGACAAGAATAAAAACACCTTTTATCTTTTTCACGGGATGAAAGATGATTCCATTGAATTTGTTAATAGGATCTTCTCTATCCATGAGGATAAAAAAGGGGGAGTATGGATCGGCAGTGAAGGGGAAGGGCTCAGCTATATTGAAATTGAGAAGGGTTTACAGAAGAATTATTCCGTCAGGGATGGATTGCCCTCCAATATCGTATATGGAATACTGGAAGATTCAATGGGTAATCTTTGGCTCAGTACCACCAACGGTCTGTCACGGTTTAATACAGAGGAGGAAGAATTCACAAATTTCACAGTAGCAGACAAGCTATCCGGAAAAGAATTTAGTCGTGGTGCCTATTGCAAAACAAGTGACGAAACATTTATATTTGGAGGGAATCGCGGGTTCACATTGTTTCGCCCCAATGAAATTAAATTGAATGAGAGGATTCCCGAAATTATCTTTACCAATTTTTATATTTTTCATAAAGCGAACAAAGAGGCAGGTATTGAGGAGCAGAAGCTCAATGTGAATGAGACTGAGAAGATTGTGCTGAACCACAACCAGAATTCATTTTCCATAGAATTTTCAGCAATTAATTATACAAGTACTGATAAAAATCTGTATAGATGGAAACTTGATGGACTGGACCAATTTGAAAACATCTGGACAGGTAACTCCTCTGAGAGAAGAGCCTATTTTACAGGATTACCTCCGGGAAATTATCAATTCACGGTACAGGCAAGCAATAATGATGGATTCTGGAATACCGATGGCAGAACACTTCAGATTGTCATTCAACCCTCCATCTGGAGGAGCACCCTTGCCAGGATAATATATTTGTTCCTGACTGTGGTGATCCTTTTCTTCATACAGCGGTACATTTATCTAAGTATTAAAGAGAGAAATGCCTTTGAGAAAATCAAGTTCTTTATAAATATTGCCCATGATATACGTACACCGCTAACCCTGATAAAGGCACCTGTGCAAGATCTGATCAAACATTCAGAGATGAGTACGGAGGTGACTAAGAATCTTGAACTGATTTCAAATAATACTGACAAGCTTAACAATCTTATCAATCAACTACTTGATTTCCAGAAAGCTGATATGGCCAAGTTCAAGCTTAAGGTTGCAGAAGAATCGATTCCGGTTCTCTTGAAGATTGTCATTTCAAATTTTGAGTCGCTTGCACATAAAAATAATAAGACCCTGCTTTTTAAATGTGAAAATAGTGAATTGAACGGATGGATCGATAAGTTCATTCTTGAACGGATCATGTACAATCTTATCTCAAATGCAATAAAATATTCACATCCTGGTGGTAAAATCAATATCATACTGGAGCAGAACGGTGATCACATGAAGATCAGTGTTTCTGACCAGGGAATTGGAATATCCAAAGATCAGCAAAAGCATATTTTCAAAAGATACTACCGTTCTGAGAATATCATTAATTCAAAAACTACCGGTAGCGGAGTGGGATTGATGCTTACTAAAAGATTGGCCGTCTTGCATAAAGGAGATATCTCATTCTCAAGTGTGGAAAATGCTGGCACTACTTTTTACCTGTCGATTCCCATCAAATTAAACCATTACAATGCTGATGAACTTTGTGCACCGTTTGAAGAACCTGAGAAAGAAAAGGAAGAGACCCCGTCAAGCGTATCTTACGAGGGTAAGCGGCTACCCATTGTGCTCATTATAGAAGATAGCGACGAGCTCCGTGACTTCCTGAGTGATAATCTGAGCAAGTATTATAACACAGTGACTGCTACAAATGGCAGGGAGGGTCTTGAAGTGATCAAAAAGAATTATCCTGACCTGATCATCTCAGATATCATGATGCCGGAGATGGATGGAATTGAGTTTTGTATCAGTATACGTAAAAGCATTAACACAAGTCACATCCCGCTTATATTACTCACTGCCATGAACTCAATGCAGGATAAAATCCGCGGACTGGAATATGGAGCTGATGATTATATTGAAAAACCCTTCGACCTGGATTATCTGAAGGCAAGGATTGATAATTTACTCTATAGCAGGGAGACATTGGCCAGAAAGTATATGAACAAGCCGGATGAAACTACCCTGGCTGAAATCAGGAGCCAACCTGACAGAGATTTAATGAACAAGGCTTATGAAGTTGTTCTGGAACAATATCATGATTCTGAATTTTCAGTGGAGCATTTTTGTAGAATGATGTGTGTGAGCAGGGCTGTATTATACAGAAAGCTAAAAGCATATACTGACTTATCTCCACAGGATTTTATCAAGGTAATCAGGCTGAAGAAGGCTGAAGAGCTTTTATTGACCAGTGTTAAATCTGTGAAGGAAATCGCCTATGAAGTCGGGTTCTCCGATCCAAGATATTTCAGTGTGAGTTTTAAAAAATACTTTGGCAAATCTCCAAAAGAATTCACACAGATTTAGAGCCAGGAGAGACTATTTTTTCTTTTTTGGGCCCGACACTTTTGCCTCATCCTTCCATTCGTTCATTTTCTTCATTAAGCATTTTGTAACACCCATTGTATCTTCGGCAATATTATTCTTTTCGTATGGGTCTTTGGATAGATCATAAAGTTCAATCTTCTCATCATCAAGAAAATAGTGAAGTTTGAAGTTCCCTTTTCTGATTACCGTTGAATTATGGTCACCCGTACTTGTGGGGCGGGCAGATGTCTGATGCCAGGTAAATATACGGTTCTCATTCATGACTTCTCCTTTTAATGCCGGAACAAAACTCTTCCCGTCAATATGTGCATCAGGCAGAAGTGGCAGACCACACATCTCCAGAATAGAAGGAAAATAATCCATACCGGTTATTACCACATCAGTAGTTGCATGCACATCGGCTACACCTGGCCAGCGGACGAACATTGGTACTTTAATTCCTCCTTCATAGATGTGTCCTTTCCCGGCTCTCAGGGGCAAATTTGATGTGGCAAGGGCTCTTTTATTTTCAAGTCCGGAATTCGATAAGCCCCCATGATCAGAGGTAAATATGATGATTGTATGATCATAAATCCCCAGCTTTTTTAACTCCTCTATGATGGCCCCAAAGCTATCGTCCATGCTCTCTACCATTGCCGCATATATGGCATTGTCCTGCCGCAGTTTCACCCTTCCATCAGGTCCATAACCGTATTCGTCTCCTTCAAATTCCAGGTTTTTTATTTTTTCTTCGTAGTAGGCGATTCGCTCCTCTTTGGCCTGCAAAGGGGTGTGGACTGCGTAATGTGCCACATAAGCCAGGAAAGGCTTATCATGGTTCTCCCGAATGTACTTCAGAGTTTCACTGGTAAGTCTGTCAGTGATATAATCCCCTTTCTCACCTTCTTCCAATCCATAAAGAGATCCGTTAATAAACTTTTCGCTACCAAAAGGATAAAAATAAGAACCGGGAGAACCGGCATCGCAACCTCCCATATTCACATCGAAACCATGATTATGAGGCCAGAACTCCTCAGTTTTCCCAAGATGCCATTTCCCGGTGAAGAAGGTCCCATAACCATTCAACTTAAGGGCTTCTGCCAAAGTAGTTTCTTCGTGCTTTATTTTATTTCCGTCTGTTTGGCCATCTCGTGCCGGGTGCCTTCCGGTAATCATTGCATATCTCGAAGGAACGCATCGGGGATAGGCAGAATAGGCATTTGAAAAGTATACACTTTCATTCGCAACATCATCAATATTTGGCGTTTCATAAAGCTTGGATCCATTGGCTGAGATGTCGTTCCAACCAAGATCATCAACGAGGAAAAAAAGGATATTAGGTTTCTCTTGAGCCACCGCAAGCGATGCTATACCGGCAAGTCCAAGACTGAGTAGAAAATTTCTTTTTTTCATCGGAAAACGTTTTTAATATAATATATGCTCACTTGCATATCTGTCAAATCATAATGACAAAACAAATGTACCTGACTAATTTCAAATCCATGATAGATTAACTATTCAATCAGGAGTGTTTTAAGTTCTATTCAATAAACCCAATCTCCTTCCACTCAAAATCGATTGAATCATTTTTTTGAGGTTCACCCGGAGTACTTCTTCCTTCAACAATATACTTAACAAGCAATGATCTTAATTCCTCAACTTTTGGGGTATTACTTGCCTGAAGAGTGGTCGTTTCTCCAGGATCATTCTTAAGATTATACAATTGAATATCTGGCAATGAATCAATAGCTGCATCATCCGGCCTCGGAAAACTCCACCCTCCGGATCCGGGGCACATGATGAGCTTCCATTCACCTTTCCTGATTGCAAAACTTCCTTTGATCGAATGGTGAATTGTTGCCTCCCTAAAAGGGCTATCCAGTATCTTCTGCTCAAACAGGGGAAGCATACTATAGCTATCCTCGGCTTCATTATCTGATAAAGAATATCCTGCTATCTCAGCACAAGTTGCCATCAGATCGGTTGTGCAGATAATCTCATTCGAAACAAGTCCTTTTTCTATCCTGTTTGGCCACTTTACAATAAAAGGAACCCTGTGTCCACCTTCAAAGATATCAGCCTTATGTCCACGGTATATAAAACTCGGATTATGACCTTTCTCCTTCAAAATCTCAAAATCAGCCTGCGGGGAACAACCATTGTCACTGGTGAAAATTAATAAGGTATTCTCTTCTATGCCTGCCGCTTTTATCACAGATATAAGTTGACCCATATAATCATCTACCATCATCACAAAATCACCATAGGGATTTAATCCGCTCTTCTCCTGCCACTCCTCCGTAGGTAAAATGGGCGTGTGGGGAGAAGGCAGTGCCAGGTAAAGGAAAAATGGTTTCTCCTCTTTAGCCTTCTCCTTAATGTATGCGAATGACCTTCTGAAAAAGTTTGGTGTAACATCTTCGTGAATAAAATCTTTTGAAATAGGACCTTCCCGCCACCAGGTATATTTTGATTTATTTTCGCTTATCGAGTCAGGTATTGTTGTAGCCATGCCATTTTCAACATAAACATAAGGTGCCATATCCAGGGAGCCGGCATGACCAAAGGCATAATCAAATCCCAGGTCATTAGGGGAGTTTGTTACCGGTAAGGAGTAATCTATATTCTCAATATTCTTTATAAACCTAATTTTTTCATCCCTCGGATCAAGACTTTTTTGAGCCCAATCCCAACCCAAATGCCATTTACCAATAAATGCCGTATTGTAGCCTTGTTTGTGCAAGATTGAAGCCACCGTGCTTCTGCTCTCCGGGATCAAAGCTTTTGACCTTCCATTGAGGACGCCACGTTTCAGACGGGATCTCCAGTTATACCTACCCGTTAGTATGCCATACCGGGTAGGAGTACAAACGGCTGAAGAAGTGTGGGCATCTGTGAATATCATTCCTGCAGTTGCCATGTTGTTAAGGTTTGGAGTGCTAATCTTACAATCAGGATTAAAACTCTCCAGATCACCGTATCCAAGATCATCCGCTAAAACATAGATTATGTTTGGTTTTTGAGGATTTTCATGCTTGTTTGAGCATCCAATTAAACATACTGCCAGACTCAATGAGAGGAGGAAGATTGCATTCTTCATACTTATTAATTTTAAATGCAACACAATTATTATGTTGATCCCTTTATTATTTTTCTTAGAAGCTTATGATTTTCGTCGTCGTAGATTGAAATAAAATACAGACCCTCACTTAAATTTGAAATATCAATAATTACTGAGGTTTGATTTTCCGGGTACTCCTGTATAATTATTTTACCCAGAAGATCAGCAATATAAATCTTCTCCAAAGGGAAATTTGTGGTAATACTTATATGACTTTGAGCCGGATTTGGATAAATGGAAATTTGTTGATCATAATTATCCAAAGAAGTAGCTAATTGCATTTCAATAGTTACGGTTGTATCTGCGCGCAAATTAATTGTTCCTGAAATTGTTTCATACAGCTCTTTTGAAATCGTATAAGGATAGGATTGATTTAACTTTAAATTATAGAAGAAGCAACTTCCCAGATCATCAGTTTGCAAGGTTTCATCATTAAATAACACTTCTACATACCTGATCGGATCGCCACTTATACTGTCAGTTACCAGAAAATTAACTTCAGTAACAATTGTATTATCTTCAAAGTCCGGATCCTTTGCATCAGGAACTCCATCTTCATCACTATCTGTTAATTCTACATCCTTCACAGGATACAAATCATTTCTTCCCAGTAAAGAAATGTCTGTTTGGCTTAATACCCTGTTAAAAACGTGCAATTCATCCATATAGCCTTCAAAGTTTTCATCATTGAAAATAGCAGAGCTCGTATTTCCGGGAAGAATTACTCTTGTATCATCTATCGCTCCTCCTATTCTCACAGTTGATCCTCCACCTAAAGCAATAGAGTCATAAGGCAGACTTAATATTTGCCTGGACTCTAACCTGTTTGCACTATGCAAAGTAGTTCTGAGTTCCTGATTTCTACCATCAAAAACCAAGGCTACAGCATACCAGGTATCCTCTGTGATAGGAATGATTGTTTTATCTTCGACTAAAACCCCACCTGTTTTCCAAACAGTACTTATTAGCTTACCACCTGCTATTGCGAGAGATATTCCATTTGCAGCATCTCCTTCTTTATAAATTATTTGATGACTGGTAATATTTTCAGCTTGAAAATGGAATTGTACCGTTCTGGCTGTCAATGATAAAAAGTCTGTATTTGGCACTTCTATATATGATCTGCCACTAAAATAAATAAGTTCCTGGGCACGCAATAAGTCCCTGCTTAAAATTCCTCTATTTTCACTCCCTTGTTTTGCTTGATTTACAATGACTCCTGATACGGGTATAGAATTAAAAGAATACCCCAGAATATAGGAAGTATTGTTAATAAAAGGAATAAGATCTGTTCCGCCTCCTAACAAGTCATAATCTTTATCTACATCACCTTCATCATAATCAGGCAGAGGCCATGTATGCACATTTACTTCATCCAATGTGCTAACACCATCGCCATCATGATCAAAAGTTTCATCATCAACTGATCCACCACCAAGTCTGGGCATAAAAGTCCTTTTTTCGTCTAAATTGAAATGCAAAACACTTTCCCACACATTATTAATACTTCCTTGTATAGCAGTTTCAGAATCCTTAGGATCTGTAATGTTTAAAACCTGTGTTATCGTTGTATTTGCCACATCTGCAGACGAATACTCTATTTCTTTTGCATTACTTATTCCATCTCCGTCTAAATCTGCATTTTGAGAAAGATCAGAAGAAAGCTTACCATCAGAAAAATCGTTAGGGTCTAACTCCGCAATTAAACACTCCGCAAAATCAGAGATGTTATCCTGATCAGTATCTGCAATATTTGGGTCACTGCCACAGGTACTATTTTCATAATCAATAGTTAAAAAATCACCATCCGGATCATCCGGATTTATAGATGCAAGTCTGTTCATAGCTTCTATTCTAGCTATTAACTCAAAATCTTCTATCCAGCCTGTAACATAATCATAAAATGAAGTTAAGGTTAAAAATGTTACGGGTATTGGATGGGGTGCTCCCTCTAAATCCGTATAAAAAATTTCTATTTCATTAACT
>JAUUZQ010000017.1 GCA_030589895.1 Bacteroidales bacterium | reverse complement strand
TTGGAAAATTACGCATATCCGTTCATTCTCATAACAGAAAATTTAAATATCCCTGGAACGCTCCTATTTCGTCAAGGTACACTATCTTTAAGTATGAAATGAGTTTTTACACAGACTCACGTTGGCAACAATACTAAAAAAATGAAAGAGCTAATATTCATACTATCTATGTTGCCTAGCTTATTATTGGCTCAGGAAGAAATGGTAACTGTGTTAGAAATAGATAATTCGATTTTCAAAAAAGATAACTATTGGAGAGGTGCAGATGGTGCTGCCACAGTTGAACTTAGCTCAGGTAAAATTCTATGGCTTTTTAGTGATACGTTTATTGATCAGGATGGGAAAGGAAAAAGATCTAATTCAAAAACGATGATTCGAAATAGTATTGCCGTTCAAGATTCAAACTCACTAAAATCAAAGTTGACTTATTATTTTAAGGGAAGTAAACAAAAACCTGACGACTTTTTTAAAGTGTGCGGAAAAAGTTGGTTCTGGACAGGTCATGGATTATTAATAAAGGATAAACTTGTGATTTTCCTTATTGAGGAAACTTCAACAAATATGGAAATCGGCTTTGAAGCCATTGGATGGTACATTGCTATAATTGAAAATCCTTCAGACAATCCAAACAACTGGATTATAAACTATTTTAAGGGTCCAGAAACTTTTGGAGTAATTGTTGGTTCTTCTGCGATTATAGAAGGTGAAAACTACATTTATGTATTTGGAGTAAAAGAACCTGCAACACATGAAACCTACCTACTTCGATTTGATAAACGAGAATTGATAAACGGAGAACTGTCAAATATAGAATGGCGGATTAACAATGTATGGACTGACAAAGTTTATGAGGAGCCGAAATCGTCTTCTCTCTTCATTGGTCAAACTGAATTTTCTGTGCATTATGATAAAGAATTAAAGAAATTTATTCAAATACAGACTTATGGCTTTGGGGAGGCTTCAATTGGTTATAGACTTGCTGACCAACTTTATGGACCATGGTCTAAACCGGTCTTATTCTATACTCCTTCTTTAAAAGATGACAAAGAATTTGTGTACACTGCGAATGCACACCCCGAATATAAGTCTGATGAACTTATAGTCACCTATAATATTAACAACGGAGATTTTGGAAGGCTATTAAGCAATGAAAAAATATATTTCCCCAGGATTATTAAACTAAAATTTGTGAAAGACAAATAAGTAACGTTGCCAACAATTAAGCATCGTTTTTGGCGGTAGCCAAATATGTGCTTTGTGTTGAACGAAACCGGTTTATTTGGGAAAGTATACCTTATATGTTGTGGAATCAATTTCTTAAGCTTTCTCAGGATTGAAATTGATTGAAAGATTGAACACAAAGTATTCTAAAGACCCCAAATTAATCTAAATATTGGTCTGGTACAAATGAAAAAGGATACAATCCACTTTGAACTGTATCCTTCTCTGTAACCTTTTATTTTCAGGCCTTCTGTATCCCTGTCGGGGTACCAGGATTCGAACCTGGGACCCCCTGCTCCCAAAGCAGGTGCGCTAGCCGGGCTGCGCTATACCCCGATCTCAATCTCTGTAGCCATAGCTGCAGTAGATTTTCGAGGTGCAAATGTATAAAAAAATCTCAATTCTACATCGTATCTGATAAAAATATTCGCTTGTGCCCGATATATTTGTGATGTTTCCGGAATAAGTCAGAATTTGGAAGTGTTCAGAAGCAAATATTATTATTCAATAACTATTATTGTCTGAGCCTCTCATACCTCTCCGGATTTGAGACGAATCAAACTCGATGGCACAATCCTGATTCCATAGGTTTCTACTTTCAAACGCACGAATCTTCTGCGAATTCTATATCTTTGTGCCCGATTCTAATTGTTATGAATAAAGAGAAACAGGATTTTCCATTGAAGGATTTTTACAAGGATATTTATAAAAAATATGACCTTGTGAACCGTATCTTCACCTTTGGCCGGGATAGAAAATGGAGGAAAAAGGCTGTGGATGAATGTCTTGATAACAGTCCGGAAAAGATACTGGATGTCTGCACTGGAACAGGTGATCTGATCCTCGAAATTTCCAGGAATGCTAAAAGTGCAATTGATTTGACCGGCTATGATTTTTCCTCTGAAATGCTTCAAAAAGCTAAAGAAAAGGCTAAAAGAGAGGATAGGAAGATAAAATTTATTGAAGGAGATGTGGCAGCTATGCCTTTTGAAAGCAATTACTTCGATTCAGCAGGAATCTCTTTTGGAATCAGAAACCTGGTCTATGAGAACTCCAGTGCGAAACTTCACCTCTCTGAAATACATCGCGTATTAAGAGAGGGAGGGCGCTTCGTGATCCTTGAGAGCAGTAAACCGGGTAACAGGATATGGAGATTTATCAATGGAATATATCTGCAGTTCATTTTACCCTACCTTGGTGGAGCAATTTCAGGTAATATCAAGGCCTATAAATATCTGGCCAAATCATCAAAGAACTATTATACAAGGGAGGCAATGGAAGATATCCTTATCTCAGCGGGCTTTCATATTATTCATAGTCGATCTCTATTCCTGGGCTCTGTAATGTTAATGGTTGTTGAGAAAAAACAGTAAGCAGTACCCCGAATTCATCCAATCTTTTATTCCAAAGCCTAAACCCTAATTCGCAACGCTCTATTCCCTAACTCTGCCATCTGCTTTCCTGCCTCAGCCAATTATTAAATGATTTTCTATCTTTATTCCATAATTACAGGAAGAAATGACGATTGAAGAACTTAATAATGTCTGTAAGGGAAGTTTTATTGACCTCATTGCTATTAAATTTATAGAACTCGAGGGAGAAGACATTGCCGGATCCATAGAAATTACCGATGCTCATCTGCAGCCTGCTGGCTATGTCCATGGTGGCGTTTATATATCTCTTGCAGAAACTCTGGCTGGAGCCGCTTCTTCTTTGCTCCTTGAAGGTGTGGATAAAATCGCCTTTGGAACCACCGTCAATAGCCAACATATCGCCTCTGTAAAGGAGGGTAAAATTACAGCCACAGGAAAATTAATTCATAAAGGTATTTTTAAACATATCTGGGATATCAAAATAACTGATGATTCTGGCAAACTTATTTCTATCAGCCGCGTTACTAATAGTATCAAAGAATTAAAACAGACCCAGGATCAGTGATGAATGAAACTATAACAGCGGTTCACAATTTATGCATTCAGAAAAATCTTCCTTTCACTACATTTCGCATGCCTCGAAAGGAATTGATTACAACATATATTCAAACGTCGCCTCAAACACTGCAATGGAATTCTATCCATGACCTTTCTGTGAACAAAGGTTTTATTATGGCGCCTTTTGATACGAGCAATGGAAAGAAATATATTCTGATAAAGCCTGATATAGTTATTAAGGGCGATCATATCAGCAGTGAAATCATAGACAAGATCAAAGCCCTGCCTGAAAATCACCTGCCAGACTGGAATATTGAAGAACCTGTTGTAACTGAGAAAGAGGAGTACCTTGATCAGGTGATGGCCATCAAAAAGAATATCTCCAGAGGATATTTCCAAAAAGCTGTCCTTTCCAGAATCAGTACGGTAAGTGGCAATTTTATCCCGGTAATTACCCGCATTTTTAATGAAGCTTGTGAAAGACATCCCAATGCTTTTGTTTATATGTTCAAGAGTGATGATCACTTCTGGCTTGGCGCCTCACCGGAACCTCTGCTCAGACTTTCTGAAGGAAATATTTCAACGGTCTCACTTGCAGGGACAAGGCACTATTCAGAAGAGAATATGGAGCTGAATAACTGGACCATGAAGGAGGCCCTGGAGCAGGAATATGTGACCCGTTACATCCATGACAAATTAAGGGATTATAAAATACGGGACTATAATATTACGTCTCCCTATGTCAAGAAGGCTGGTGATCTGGTGCATCTTCGGACAGATTTCTCTTTTAATTGTAATCAGATAGATGGTAGTATCTGGGAATTTCTTGATGCAATGCATCCAACACCTGCAGTTGCCGGTCAGCCGAAAGATGAGGCCATATCATTTATAAAACAAATCGAACCGCATGACCGGGAGTATTATACCGGATTCCTGGGAACTGTTCAATCCGATAAAAGTATCGACCTGTTTGTAAATTTGAGGTGTATGAAGATAACACCGGAATCTCTGTCTTTGTACATTGGTGGTGGAATTACACTCGAAAGTGATCCGGAGGATGAGTGGGATGAAACACAATTGAAAGCCAAATCCCTGCTCACTATAATTGATGCATTTTCCAGTTAAAAGGATAAAAAATGGTTCATAATCAAGTCATAACCGACCTGGCATATATTCTGAAGCAACAGGAAATCAGACATGTTGTAATTTGTCCCGGCTCGAGAAATGCACCGCTTATGCAGGTGTTTACAGGCGATGATTATTTTACCTGCCACAGTATCGTTGATGAGAGATCCGCAGGATTTGTGGCACTTGGCATGGCCCGGCAATTAAATGAACCGGTGGTTGTACTAAGTACTTCCGGGACGGCCGTACTCAACCTCGGACCCGCCGTTGCAGAGGCATTCTTTCAAAAGATATCATTGGTAATTCTTACCGCAGACCGACCAAAAGAATGGCCTCCGCAGTTTAGCAACCAGATCGTTAACCAGGAGGGAGTGTTCTCAGGAAACTCCTTAGGATCCTATAGTCTTCCAATGGATATTGAAAATGATGAGCATGGAAAAAAAGTCTTGCGTAAGATCTTTTATACCGTCGGGTTGGCAAACAGAGGTGTAAAAGGGCCCGTTCATCTGAATATTCCATTAAAAGAGCCGCTCTACGAGAAGCTTCCTGAAGATATTTCAGCGTTTATAGATTCAGTTGTTGAGGAGATTCCCGGAGAGGATGATAACAGGGTCTCAGATGAGGATCATAAGGCTATTTCAAAAAAACTAAAGGCTCAGCATAAGGTGCTGATTATTGCAGGCGCTCAATCCTACTCTGCTGAGGAAGAGCTTTTACTGACAGCATTGGTGATGCACTATAACGCTGTGGTAATAGCTGAGAATATTAGCAATCTTAAAGTTCCACTATTTGTTTCACTTCCGGATCTTGTTCTGGGTTCAATTCCAATTGATAGTCAAGCTTTAAAACCAGATTTAATTCTTAGCATGGGAGGTCAGGTCGTCTCAAAAAAAATGCGATTATTTGTACAGCAATATGATGATGTTCCTGTGGGAGTAATTGATTTCTTCCCCGCTTATCTGTTTGAAGAATTGGTTTTCACTCATAAACAGGAATCTGATTATAGCTATTTAATGGAGTGGAAGAAGATTGAAGAGGGTGCAGTTGGAAAAGCAAAGACTTTTTTGTCAGAAACCTCATTTTGTATGCTCTCGGCAATGGATAAAATCCTTCAGGCTATCCCCGGTAATACTGTTGTTCATCTTGGAAATTCAAGTAGCATAAGATATTCACAATTGTTTGATTCAAAGCCTGATGTGAAATATCTGGGAAACCGGGGTACATCAGGTATCGATGGCAGCTTATCAACCGCAGTTGGATCAGCAATGGTTTCAGAAGAGCTGCATCTTGTTATATTGGGAGACCTTAGCTTTGTCTACGATTCAAACGCTATGTGGAACAGGGATTTCCCTGCTAATCTCAGAATTATTGTGCTTAACGATGCCGGAGGGGGGATATTCCGTTTGATTGATGGTCCGGATCGCATGCCTTTTTATGAAGATTTCTCTGTCGCACATCACCCGGTAATTCTTCAGCAATTGACAGAAGCGTTTGGATTGAACTACCGGATTGCAAAAGATTTTCCCGGTTTGAAAGCCGGACTGGATGCTCTTCTTGAAAAAGATGCAGGTCCTTTTGTACTTGAAGTGGACACTGCCAAAAGTGAAAATAGTACTATCTTTAAAGCGTTTTTTACATCACTTCAGAATCAATAATATGCAGAAACGTAACTGGACAAGCATTAAGGAGTACGAGGATATAAAATTCGAACTGTTTGAGGGTATTGCAAAAATTACCATTAACCGTCCGAGATATTATAATGCGTTTACACCGGACACTACACGCGAAATGAATGAAGCTCTGTTGTTTTGCAGGGAGATGCCTGATGTAAGGGTTGTTGTATTAACCGGGGAAGGTGACAAGGCATTTTGTAGCGGGGGAGATCAGAACGTAAAAAGCCGTGCCGGATATATTGGGAAAGATGGTGTTCCCAGACTCAATGTCCTTGATGTACAAAAGTCTATCAGGTCCATTCCAAAACCCGTTATTGCGATGGTAAACGGCTATGCGATTGGAGGTGGTCATGTCCTTCATGTGGTTTGTGATCTGACCATTGCCTCTGAGAATGCCAGATTTGGACAGACGGGTCCTAAAGTGGGGAGTTTTGATGCCGGACTGGGATCATCATATCTTGCCAGGCACGTAGGACAGAAAAAAGCACGGGAGATATGGTTTCTCTGTGAACAATATACTGCAAAGGAAGCGCTGGATATGGGACTTGTAAACAAGGTCGTGCCATTTAAGGATCTGGAGGATACCACTGTTGAGTGGTGTAAAAAGATCATGAAGCATAGTCCGATTGCTTTGCGAATGATCAAAACCGGACTGAATGCTGAACTTGATGGTCAGATAGGAATTCAGGAGCTGGCGGGTAATGCAACTATGTTATATTACATGACCGATGAAGCACAGGAGGGTAAAAATGCATTCCTGGAAAAGAGGGATCCGGACTGGGATCAGTTTCCAAAACTCCCCTGATCATGGCATCCATTAAAATCTGGATAAGTGCATTTCGCTTGCGTACTCTGCCTTTGGCATTGTCTGCCACCATACTTGGAAGTTTCCTTGCATACGATAACAATACATTCAAATGGGCGGTCCTGATTTTAGGTATAATCACAACACTCTGTCTGCAGATACTATCCAATCTGGCCAATGACTATGGCGATGCACAGAAAGGAACGGATAACGAAAAGAGATTGGGCCCTCAAAGATTAACGCAAGCCGGAATAGTTACACGGCGACACATGAGGGGAATGATCCTGCTATTTATTATGCTGAGCCTCTTATCCGGTTGCACCCTGATCTATGTTGCATTGAAAGACACAGGTTCATATTTATCTCTTCTCTTTTTTCTCCTGGGAATCGCATCTATTGTGGCTGCAATTAAATATACCGTTGGAAAGAAAGCCTATGGCTACACCGGCTTAGGTGATGTAATGGTATTCCTCTTTTTTGGATTGCTTGGTGTTGCCGGAACTTATTATTTGCACAGTCTGTCGTTTGATTGGGCTGTTCTTATGCCTGCTTCAGCCATTGGATTGTTTAGTGCAGGTGTGTTGAATCTGAATAACCTTAGAGACAGAGAAAATGACAGGGAAAATGGGAAGATGACGCTGGTTGTAAAAATGGGTCTTGGCAGGGCTAAGATCTATCATGTTTCATTGCTGACGGCAGGATTTTTAATCAGTCTGCTATATACGCTTACTCATTTTAAGTCCCCTTACCAGTTCTTATTTGTATTGACTCTCCCTTTGCTGGTCTCTGGAATTATAAAGGTTTTAAAAAATACTGTAGCTATTGAACTGAATTCTGAACTGCGTAAACTGGCACTTGCCACTTTGATATTTTCTCTCACATTCGGATTAGGACTCATACTGTAAATGCATATTGTCAGATATATAAATCGTCCCATGAAGTTTCTTGTTCCGGCAGGAACCTCAAGAGGTGTGCTGACCACTAAGGATTCATGGTTTATTCTGCTTTCTGATCCGGATTTTCCAGATGTAGTCGGCATTGGCGAGTGCTCCCTGATTCCAGGATTAAGCCATGATAACATTGATCAGTTTGAGTCGAAGCTTAAGGAAGTTTGTCGGCTCTTAAATAATGACGAAGAGATTGATGATCAGTTTTTGCAGAACTATCCTGCCATTCAGTTTGGTTTGGAAACGGCAATGCTTGATCTTACAACTGGAGGAAAAAGGGTGCTTTTTGCCTCGGATTTCACAAGTGGAAAAATAGGAATACCTATCAACGGACTTATATGGATGGGAGATAAGCGGAGCATGATGGAGCAGATCACCGTGAAGATTGATTCCGGCTTCAACATTCTTAAATTGAAAGTTGGAGCCCTGGATTTTCAGGATGAGCTGAGCGTACTGGCTTCAATCAGGTCAAGATACAATGAAAGTGATCTTGAAATAAGACTGGACGCCAATGGTGCATGGATATCAGGGGAAGCAATTGATAAATTAAATCGTCTGTCTGAATATAAGATACATTCAGTTGAGCAACCAATTTTGGCTGGTTCAATTGATGAAATGGCTGAGGTATGCCGGTTTTCTCCCATTGATATTGCTCTTGACGAGGAGCTTATTGGGATAAGTGTAACAGAGAAAAAACGAAGCTTGCTGAGTACCATTAATCCAGCCTATATCATTTTAAAACCCACACTATTGGGGGGTATTTCAGCTGCTGAAGAGTGGATAAAAATAGCAGAAACTCATAAGATAGCCTGGTGGCTTACCTCTGCCCTGGAATCAAATATTGGATTAAATGCTATTTCTCAATGGACAGCCACACTGGATACTTCGATGCCCCAGGGACTGGGAACCGGACGGCTTTTCTCAAATAATATTCCATCTCCCTTGAAAATAGTCGGGAGTAAAATCTACTATTTACCTGATCAGCAGTGGGATCTGAACAATTTATTAAACAATTAGCAAGTGGAGATGCAAGGACCATTTATCATAGATGATATTGCCTATTCTAAAGAGGAGTTGATTGCCTTTTCTGAGCAGATGCTGGAAACTGATAAGCTGGAATCATGGAAGTCCGACTTGTATCAATTTATCATTGATTTTTTCGATGAGGAGGTATCACTTACTCAGAGAACCAGTGGTACAACAGGGGACCCTAAGGTGCTTGATCTTAACCGTGATTCTATGATCAGATCTGCCCGGATGACACTTAAATATTTTGGACTGCAAGCAGGAAATACTGCGCTTCTCTGTCTGCCTGTCCAGTATATAGCAGGAAAGATGATGCTTATCAGGGCCCTGACGGGAGGATTGAATCTTGTGACTGTTGAACCCTCAGGCAGACCGCTGGAGAATCTAAGCAGAGAGATAGATTTTTCTGCCATGGTACCCCTGCAGCTAATTGAAACTATTGCAAGCAGCCATCCCATTGATACTATTAAAAAACTACTTGTAGGTGGGGGAGAGGTGAATGAGAATTTGCTCAGGATTATTCAAAAGATGAGTCAAACAGAAGTGTATGAAACCTTTGGCATGTCTGAAACCTATACTCATTTTGCTATTAGACGCATCAATGGGAATACTGTGGATGTAAATTTTAATGTTCTTGGTGGTGTAATAATTGATACTGATGAGCGTGCTTGTCTGACGGTTGATATGCCAGGTGTAACAAATGGAAAGGTCATTACCAATGATCTTGTTAAGATACACAGTAAAACCAGCTTTGAATGGTTGGGAAGAATTGACAATGTAATCAAGAGCGCTGGTATCAAAATTATCCCTGAAATTCTTGAAAAGAGGATCCGGAATGTAATTGAACCTGCTCACATATTCATTGGTCTGTCTGATCCAAAGCTCGGACAAAAGTTGGTGTTGGTAGTTGAGGGTGAGGATGTCAAACTTCCAAGAGATCGTTGGATGAGCAGTATGTCTGAGATAATGGATAAGCATGAACTTCCCAAGGAGGTTGTGGTGATCTCGGAGTTTCCAAGGAATAAGGCCATGAAGATTGACAGGATAGAACTTCTGAAGCTGCTTAACAAGAAATCGTCACCTGCTTCTTTAAAGGACCTGGTAAACACTCCATTTAAAAAAGCAATGTTCATTGTTCAGATCTTAAGCTATTTTCTAATTGTCGGATCACCATTTATTGGGGGAGGAATCGGAAAAATATTAGAATTGAAAACAGCCACCACTGCCGGTGTAATTTTCGGTGTTTTTTTAGCCGGTGAGATACTCTTCTATGGATCTCTCGCATTTCTGGGGAAAGAAATAGTTCTTCTGCTCAGAAATAAAATGAAACGCTGGTTTAAAAAACGCAAGTCCAAACCCAAATTGTAGCTTCAGTGCATGAAATAAGTAAAAACGCGGGGTAGAATCGAATATTCTTTGTATTTTCAAGTGTTTTGTTATGGATTCCCATAAATTTCAAACAGATGAAAAATAGTCTTTTAGTTTTATTTGCGTTGCTTTTAGCAGTAAACGGTTTTTCCCAGGAAAAGCTGAGTGACGAGGCTAATCTCAGGAGAATAGCAGATGGTATTTTGGAAGATAATATCAGGGGGTTTATTGACAATGAAACCGGTGATGTTTTTAGTGATTTAAGTGAGATTGAACCGCATCGTGATCTGGAACTATTAAGTAGCTACTCAGGGAGTGATTACCCGGCAGGAGTTATTAATATTGCCATGATGGATCTGGGCGAATTAATTGGTGAGCAAAAATACATTGACTATACAAGTAAAAACGTAGAATTTATGTTTGCCAATGTTTCTCATTTCAAGACTATTCTGACCAAACACAATCATTGGAGACTTCCGTTTGCTTCACTCATTGTGATAAATTATCTTGATGATTGCGGGGCTATGGGTGCCAGTATTATTGATGCATACCAGCTAAACAATAACAAGGTGTACATGGATTATATTGTGAGATCAGCTGATTTTATTAGCACCAAACAGTTTAGACTGGAGGATGGAACTCTGGTGAGAAACAAGCCTGTGGAGTTTTCACTTTGGGCAGATGACTTATACATGAGTGTGCCTTTTCTGGCCAGGATGGGGATGTTAAGTGGTGATGAAAAGTATTTCGATGATGCAGCAAAGCAGATTATTCAGTTTTCAGATTATTTGTGGGATGAACATACAGGCTTGTATTTTCATAGTTGGCACAGTGATGAGGATGCTAATGGTGTGGCTCACTGGGGCAGAGCTAACGGTTGGGTTATGATGGCGCAGGTTGAATTATTGAAACTATTGCCAGAAGATCATCCCCGGAGGGAAGAATTGGTGGAATTATTTAAAAGGCAGATAAGAGGTGTCGCACGGTATCAAGGTGAGTCAGGACTATGGCATCAACTTATAGATAGGGTCGATTCATACGAGGAAACTTCATGTACAGCTATGTTCACCTATGGTATTGCTTATGCAGTTAACGAGGGCATACTTCCTGAGAGATATATTACTGTAGCTAAAAAAGGGTGGGACGGCATTTTAAGCAAAACAGATACAGATTATCAAAGCAGCGCAGTGCAAGATATATGTGTCGGTACGGGTATCGAAAGTGATCTCAATCATTACTACACCCGTCCGAAGAGAGCAAATGATGTTGGTTTTGGAGCAGTTATCTCTGCCGGCGTTGAAATAATAAGGTATGAACGAAGTAATAAGTAGAACGCTAAATAAATAGCGTTCTCTGCATATTTGTTCTGATACTTTATAATTCGATCTTTATTGCATCAATTCCCGTATCACTGTTTATCCTTATCCACAGATTATTATCTTTTTTGTTAAAATGCCATTCACTAAGGTTTTCTGTTCTGAAAGAGTGCTCATTTGGATTCTCATCAATAACTACGGATCCTGAAGAAATGCTTACAGGTTGAGTTGAGTCATTTAAATGAACTCTGAATATGTAATTTTTCTTAGTTTCAGTAAGTGTAATTGATATCTGATCTTGCCAATCAACATTGATTTCTACCGGTTCTTCCAAATCATGCAACACAAAGCTGTTGGTTTTCGATTTTGCAGGCCATATAGCCAGGGTGATATATTCACCTTCCTGATCCCATCCAAACCCGCTGATCTCATTTTCCACTTCCAGAGGAATAATGGCACCTTCTTTGATATACAATGGGAAGCTCCACAGACCCTCTTTCTCACTTTTTTTCCATGTAATGGTTTGTTTTCCATCGAGTATTTTATCCTCATTCCAAAAATCCAGCCATCTGCCTTCAGGCAGATATACTTCTCTTTGATTCTCTGTATTAAGAACAGGAGCAACCAATAATACGTTTCCGACAGTAAATTCATCATCTACTCTCCAGCAATCAATATCATCCTGGTATGTCCAGACCAGTGGTCTGCAAACAGGGGCTCCGGTTTCATGTGCTTCGTTGGCCAATGAAGCCCATAAAGGTGTCATATCTGTATGCAGCCAGGAGAGAAAACGGTAGTGTTCAATAGCCTTATCAGAATACCACCAGGGCATATTCAAGGTCTGCATCCCAGGTAACATAGCTCCAAACTGAGCCCAGCGTATCCACACTTCTTCCGATGCCGGTCTGTATTCAAAACCTCCAATGTCGGTTGAGACAAAAGGGAAGCCTGAGAACGCCAGTGACAATGTGGAATACAGTGACGATGGCAATCCATTATTTGCAAAGGTCACACTTAAATCTCCCGGCCATTTAAAGTTGGTGAAAGCTGACGACCCAACCCAGGCCGCACGAGGAATCATAAGGAAATCATCATCATATCTTTCAGACAAAGTTTCAAAAAACACCTGGTTATACTTCATTGCATAGGAGTTGTGTACATCAGCTCCCAATACACCGTTGTGCAAAATGGCATCTTTCTGAAGACCCTGTCCGGCATCCAGTTTGAAACCTTTGAACCCAAGATCCAATGCGATACTAATTTGAGTCTTAAACCAATTATATGCATCAGGATTTGAGAAATCTATGTAGTTATAGTTTATACCAACCAGCTCTCCTGATTTTGAAATAGTTACTTTTCCATCACCATCTTCGCCTCCCGGTTTTTTTACCAGGTATCCATTTTCAACTGCTTCTTTCCAATTTGAGGCTTTGTATGTGGTATAGGGGACTGTCCATGCCAGTGTCTTTATCCCTTTTTCTTCTAATTGGGCAATTACTTTTTTTAAGTCTGATGAGAAATCAGGGTTGGGAATAAAAGTTGTTCTTTCAGTTTGCCATGGAGGCTCCAACCATGTTACTCCTATGGGAATATTTAGATCTTTCATTCGATCTACCATTTCAACTGTATGATAATCTTTTAGTGTTTCTATATCACTTCCCGGTATTGCAGGATCTCCCATCAGCCATATCCAGGGCTTATAAGTCCAGCGTGGAGGTTGAGCAGGCATTCCCACCACTGTCAGAAAGTTTTCTACTACAGATGATATTTTATCACCTGAAACTATCAATAATTCTAATTGTCCGGTTGTGGCTTCAAAAACCAATTCATTAGCTTTGGTTTTACCAATATCGAAGTTCACTTTTCCTCCGTAGTTTAGAAACAATGCATAGTTTTTTGTCGAGACATAATAGGGCATATATGCACATTCATCCGGTGTTCCTGTTTTATCCCAAATCTCAATTGATGAACCTCTCTGGGCTACTCTTCCATTCCACATCTCACCAAATCCATATATCTCTTCTACGGGGTCTAAACTAATATATCCTCTGCATGCTGTAGCCTCTGGATCTGAAGTCTTAATAAGCAGTCTAAGCGCAAAGTCAGATACTTTGATTATTTCCATTTCCGCTTCTAATTCGTTTTCCAGCAGTACGCTGAACATTGTCCCCGAAGAGTCAGAAGACTCAATTTCTTTAACTGAAGATACTGAAACCCAGTTGTCATCAATAAGAAACTGAAACGGTTTTGATGCGGAAAAATGTTGCGTTTCATTCCCGTTAAATTGCATTTTCCAAACATCTTGGTCAATGACTAATTCAGAGTTTTTTAGCTCTAGAGTGAATTGACTTTTTTGCAGATTGCTACAATCAGTGAATAGAAGGAGTGCGCTAATTAAGAATACAAAGGAGATAATTGGGTTCGGTTTCATCTAAATAATTTTTAATTAGTTAATCACATTTATAAGTCTAACTCAAAACAAGTTCCTGTTTTTTCAATTTGGATATATTTTTTATCTGCATTATATACCCAGGAGTCACTCCCTGTAACATCGGCAGGTTCTGTATCGGTTTTTATAAGGAAAATGTAAGAATCTTCAATGTCTGAGTTTACAGTAATATGCCCATTATTGTATTCTATCAGGATATCTGCATATTCAATGCCTTCTCCCAGGGGTTTATGATACAAGATATCACTCTTTCCGCCAGGATAGATCAACATGGTTGTTTTTCCTGCAAAGGATTGATCTCCGATACCTGTTACATCATTGGTTATTTCAAGAGGAATAATGGCTCCTGATTTGATAAAGAGAGGAGATTCCGCCAGAGCGTACTCTTTTGTTATTTCTGAACCACCTGTATATTCTATATCTGTCCAGAAATCTATCCATTTGCCCTCTTGAGGCAAGTTAAAAGTTACTAAATTTGTATCAGAAGTAATGGCTTTCATGAAGATATTCTCACCTATAGTATGACTTTGTTGCTCCATTGATATATTTTTCAACATGGACCCACCATGCAGGTGAGCATCAACAATTGTACTAAAGATATATGGACTTAACTGATAGTGTAATGTAACATAATACCTGTATATATCAGTAGTTTCATCGTCGTGATACCATGGAAGATGGTTTGTAAATGCACCATTTGCTCCGCCATTAACCATACATGCTGCCATTGTTCCAAACTGTGCATAGCGAATGAATTGAGTTTTTGTTGATCTTTCATGATAAAAACCACCCACTTCACATGCCAAAGCTCCATAGCCTGCATTGGCAGAGCGGTATATATTGTCAATCTGCAATTTTAAACCATCATAATCACCTGCAAAATCACCACTCCAGCCGATACTTACTTTGTTTATGCTTGCAGCAAAACCTGCCTGATGAGAATAGGGGCGAGCCATGGTCATTCCGGCAGGATTATGTGATGTAGCATAATCAAACATATGGTCGTAATAGGCATGCTTAAACTCTAACATTGAGATTCTTCCCAATGATGTCATTATTGAATCGCCATAGTTAATTCCATTCTGGGCTTGATACCTGAATTCTTCTGTCAGACTTAAGGAGTCTGCAAAGGTCGCCTCACCCTGGTCAACTTTCCAACCATATACTCCGTCAATAAATACTTTATCTAATTTGCTATCCCACCATGCTACAGCTTCGGGATTAGTAAAGTCAAGATGCACGCCCTCTCCTTTCCACCATTCAGATGTTTTACCATCATTTACTACATATTTCTTTTCAATCACATAATCAAAATCAGGACTCCTGGGTACAGGAACATCTTTAGCAGCATTATTGATACATCCAGTAAGCCATAGAATAACCTTAACATCATCCAGTTTGAAAGTCTCAATCATTTTTTCGGGTTCAGGATACCTTGCTGTGTCCCAGTTAAAATCGTTATAACTAAGTTCCCACGGACTGTCAATAATGATTCCGTTTACCGGAATACTATGATCTTTGTATTGCTGATTTAAGTCTAATGCAGCCGTTTGGGTGTTAATGCTATCTTCCCATATTATGTGACCAATGAGCCACTTCGGAGTGATTGGCGGATTGTTTTCTGTAGAAGTCCCCTCCTGTGCAGATTGCTGTGAGCAACCGCTAAAAAACATACAGAACATAAAAACTATTCCTGTAATTTTTGTCAAAACATTTACATACATAATTTATGAATTTAAATAATAATTTAATCTATTAAACTATCTGTCTCAACCATATCTGGAACGGACAACTCTGGCTTCACCATATTTGGAGCAAGCAGATAATTCTCCAATTCAAGATTTAATTCTAAAATACCTTCAATTGCCAGCTTGCAGACTTCAGTAGCTCCAAACACAGATAAATGTGAATTATCTTCCACTCCGTCAGGATATTCACTCCATTTTCCGGCATCAATCCATAGAAATAATTCTTTCGATCCCTCAAAGCCGTGCTTTATAATTAGTGATTCTGTTTTTTTATGCAGATCAATTAATGGTGTATTCGTTTCTTTTGCAAGCTTACGCATTGCATCCGGATATTTTCCGTGAGTGTCAATGAACTTACTATCTTCATCATAAACTCTGCGCATAATTGAGGTGATTAATATTGGGATTGCGCCTTTTTCTCTGGCCTGGATTATAAATTCATTCAGATTTTCACTATAATCTGTATCAGCCGCAGCATATAATTCCGCTTTGTTCTCTTTTTCATCGTTGTGTCCAAACTGTATAAAAAGATAATCTCCTTCCTTCAAAGAATCTATAACAGCATCCCAATATGCTGAGTCAACAAAACTTTTTGTACTGGCTCCACTTATTGCCTTATCATAAACAGAAACACTCTCATTGAAAAAGTGACATAACAATTGGCCCCATCCACGCCTGGGATTCCCTTCTATATCGTATTCGGACATTGTAGAATCACCAATCATATATATATTTATTTCCCGTGATGAATCACATTGTAGAAGAAAAAATATTAATGCTCCGAAAATTGCTATTTTACTTTGATGTTGCATAGAATCACTTTAATTTATGATTATTGTCATTCTTACTCACATATTCTCTTATTGCAAGAGAGAAACTATAAGTGTCTTACTATTGAAATCTGATGTTAAGTGAACAATATAAACACCACTTGCCAATCTTCTTCCATTTGTGTCAGAACTGTTCCACTGATATTGGAATTTACCTGTTGATCTGATTTCATTATTAAGCAGCGTTGCTACTTTTCTTCCTGAAATATCATAGACTATCAGGCTTACATTTCCCGGCTTTTCCAGTTTATATTCGATGGTGGTTAAAAGACTAAAAGGATTGGGATAATTTCTCAATGAAAAATTATCTGGTAGTTGAATGTCTGAAATCGAAAGCCCAGTATCTGAGAATTTCGGATCACTTGCATTTAAGAATTCTTCAAAATCAGGATAGCCATCTCTATCATAATCTGTTTTATGGGTGTCGTCGTACTTAGCAGTAGTTAAATCTCCGAAGTGATTGATCTCCCAAACATCGGCCATACCATCCTTATCGGTATCCGCATAACGTGTTCCCCTAGCCATTTTTGGAAAAACAACACGTCCATTGTCCCAATCACTTTTATTAATTTCATGATTAAAGCCGGTTCCATTTATCGCATTATTAATCATTCGGATATCTACTGTATCTGTTACAAGATTACTGACAAAAACCCCATTTTCATCTAAACGGGCATTACAGCCCACATCTGCCAACACCGCTGAATACGCATCCTCCACACTCAGAATTGTAACAGGAACCTGTGCAGAGTTTAAGGGTGTGTCACGTTTGTACTTATTTTCCAGGGGCTCTCTTGTTTTATACATTTCATAGAACTCATAGGGATCTGAAGGAGGATTGTGATGTGCTGTCATGATATTGCCCGACATATGAATTGTTGCAAGAGCTTGGGATGAACATTCTGATACCCAGGGTTCGTGAAAAATTCTCTGATAATAGGTGTCATCGCTTGTCTGAGGACCGGCTTTGTAATAGTTATTGATATAATCAACTTTTACATCACGTGTTGAGGATCCTGCGCGATTTCCCCAGTTATAAACTACATTATTAATAACCCTGATTTGATTTGTATTTACCCTTGGATTGCGATGATCACTTCCGGTAAAAAGATTTTTGTGTACCGAAATTCTCTGTACCCATTTCCCGTTATACTTGCAGGGTTGTCCTGAAGGATATGTCCCCTGAACATTCATTCCGGTGGAATGGCCATCTTCCGATTCACCGAACAAACTGTTCTGAATTGAGAAATTATACATCGAATCACTGGCATAGGCATCACTACCCAATGAAATAGAGAGTAGATTATCACGCGTCCATTGAGATGAGACATGATCAAGAATGACATCATGTCCACTTCTGAAATAGATATTATGCGGACGGGGACCACCATTATCTTTGTATGTGAGTGTCCATCCCTGCCTGAATTTTAAATAACGTATGATGACATTGTGCAAATCATTTGCACTATTCGGAACATAGAAGAGTCCGGGAATACCTTCGCTGTTTCCGGGTCTCATTCGAATACAGATTCCATCACCGGGTGCTGTTTGTCCTGCAATAGTCAGATAAGGATCATAGATCTTTATTGAAGATGTCAGGTCAATATACCCTGCTACCCTGAAAATAACAATTCTTGGTCCGGATGCTTCAACAGCCTCCCGCAAACTACCTTCGCCACTATTGAACAGATTAGTAACTTCAATTATTCTACCTCCTCTTCCTCCTACTGATAAAGCTCCATGTCCCTCAGCCTCTGGAAAAGCCAGTACTTGAGATGAAGCGCTTGAATAAATAGTGAAAATCACTATAATCAGCATCACAGTCCTTATATATGGAGTCGATATTTTCATTTATTTTTCCATTATCATTAACTTCCCGGTTTTAATAACGACTTGCTTCGAAACTACCTGATACAAATAGAGTCCCGTATCCAGGTCACCTCTTTCAACAATCACAATACCGGATTTATTATTTACACTTCGAAGCACTTTGCCGGTAATATCTGAAATGATGATGTTGCAGTCTGACAAGTCACTTAAATCAAATCTGACGAAATTGATAAAAGGATTTGGGTATACCTTGATATTAAAACCACTTAATTCTTTGGTAGAGATATTGGTAAATACTGGTGGTATGAAAACAGCATTAACACCATAAACAATATTATCCCATCCTTTTTCATGAGCTCCCATATCCGGGGCTGATCCTCTGTATCCATCACTAAAGTTTGGAATATGCTCACCTTCGTCAAATCCAGAGCTGAAAGGTTCTAATTGGAAATTTCCTGTTTTAGTGGAAAAATCAAATCCAGAACCGGAAACAAAAGTAGGAGTCCAATTTACACCATTGTCTTCACTTCCGCCGGGTACTGATCTATTGTGAAGGTCATAATCAAAGTCGTTGTCCAGACTTTCAGAATCTATGGCAATGGAATTGCTGGATTCATTGCGGACACTCAGAATGTTATTTCTGGATGTGCAATGTCTGATCACCCTGCCTTCTCCTCCTAATCCGTCATACCCCTGATCCCCAACATTGTAAATGGTGTTATGAAACACATACATATTGCCGGTCATCCACTCAACACCGGAGGCATAGCCCATTTTCATAAAATTAAAATAGGTCCAGTTCGGAGGTGGGGAATAGCTTATATGAGAAACGTTTCTCCATACATATAAGGGACCGATAGAGGTTGCAGCATTAGCGATAGCCATCAGGGTATTTGTAATGTAGTTATTCCAGATACGCACATTCTGATTGGCTCCTTCAGCTTCAATACCATCGTCCCAGCTATTGGCAAAATAGTTACAATAGATATCAGAATCATCTCCGGGAAAACCTTCATAACTGGCATTTTCACCCGCACCAATCACGTCGTTAAAATAATGGTCGATATCAGACCATCCTTCATTATACCGTATCACATGATTTCCCTTGCTGTCAAATAAAGTGATACATTGAGGTCCATTCGGATGAACTCCATCTTTCCAGCTATTGCTTTGAAATGTGGGGTGATGAAACTTGTTACGCTGGATAGTTATGCGTGCCACATCTCTTCGGGAATAAATTGCAGATTCGTAATTCTCTCCCTGATGGGGAACGGTAGCATCTGTGTTATGCGTTCCCCAGTCGGAGATGTCGCAATCTTCAATCACAATATCCGTAACACCATCATACAAAAGGATAGCTGATCTGGGTGGCCAACTATCCATTACGAGTGTATCCCCGGCTCCCTTCAGATTGAAATTACGGAGAATCACATAGGATGCATCCACCTCGATGCAATAATAATATTTGTGTTCGACATCAATAGTATTACCGCCACCATCATATACCCTGTATGCTGTAGGTGTACCTGATTGATTAATTTTGTATGTTGTATTTTGAGAAGCAACATTTATGGTCTCACCTTCCGGAAAATTTTCATTCCAGGTTTTGGCAATAAATGTTTCTGTAGTTGCTGTTCCCTCCAGCGTCAGTTTTATTTCATAGCTTGTATTTGGGAATAGGTTTACGATACTTCCACGGTAATCGGCTTTATCATTAGTGGTTTCTGAAATGGGATGGTAAGCCATATTTAAACCTTGCCTCCAGTCAGTATCATCCTGTTTTCTGAACTCAACTAAAACATCTTTATTTGATGTTCCACCTATTGGAGACCAGTAAATACCCAGACAATGATATGTTGGTACTGCAAATGGTGTTTGAGCTGCTGTATCGACAGAGATTATCAGGCAAAACAGGAAAAAAATAAATTGTTGAATCAAAGGTTTCATATTTCTTATTGTTATCATTAATTTAAATATACAAAACGTGCCAATACATCTTTAATCGGTAAATACGATATTTTGATAATGTAAATAGGCTTTTGCTATTTTTAAATTAGAATCTTGTTCGCTGGCTGTTATCTCAAAGGCCACTTTCTTTTCAGTGTCAAATTCCATAAGTAAAGTAACAGGCGCCCATCCCCATTCATTCCAATCTACTTCAAATTCCTGTATTATTCCCTCATATTTTATCAGCACTTTTTCGGGCTTTGGAGAATCATTCAGTATCAGAAGACGTAATTGGAGACTCTTGTTTTTTATGATCTCAAGATTGATATTCAATGCTTTCTTGTTAAGGTCATGGGCTGGGAGGCCTTTGATTTTATTACCTCGTTTAACCGAGTATTTAATGTCTGTTTCAAAATCATAAAAGGTTGAGGCATCGGGCAGAGCTTCTACCTTAAGCGTTTCTATCTGCCCTGTCTGCAAAATATTGTTTGTAAAATACAAATCACTACAAGTCTTAGCTTCTAGCTCAAACAAAGCATTTGTCATACCCATTGACCTGCAGTAACTGGCAATAACATTATTTGTATTCCTGAAATGGATCATGGGTATGGACTGATTATCTACTTCAGCTTTCACAGAAAACAGTTCTAAATCACTCACCCTGTCAAATGTAAGAGCCGGCCTTGTTTCATTTTCAGCCGAATACATGTGAACATTTTCCAGATGAAGCTCTTCGACATTGCGACAATACAGACCATAAGCCGGAACATTTTTAAACACCGCTGCCATCGGGTAGGAAAATTCTTCAAATGGCACTTTGTTATACGGGATCGATGTTTGGGATTGGGAGTACCTGACAGAATAATTAGTTAAGGAAATATTGTTAATTTTTTTATGATGCAGTCCCATAATACTTGATGGTAATTTGGCATCTGTCACGGTGATGTTGTTTAAATAAATATCTCTTACATCATCTATTTTGCTTACGTACTGACCTTGTTTGTATGGTCTTGAGCGAATACCGATCCTGATAAAAATAGGAGTAGCCACATTGTCCATCGTTATATTTTCTATTGCGATATTCTGCATTGTTCCTCCATCAACTGTCATTAATTCTATGCCTGCGTGCTTCTCGATATCCTTAATCACACAATTACTCACCGTAATATTCTTGAATCCACCGTTTGATTCTGTTCCTGTTTTTATAGCTGAGCCACCTGAGCGCAGCATGCAATTTGTTATGGCAATATCCTGGCATAAAACATCACAGGTAGCTTTCATTACAATGGCATCATCCGTAGTGTGAATTCTGCAGTTTGAAACCGTTACTCGTTGACAAGCATCAATGTCCAGCCCATCCCTGTTTCCTTCAGCTGTAGTTTCAATAACGATCCCATCGATATTCACATCTTTGCATCCCAATAAATGAAGTGTCCAGTTAGCTGATTCTAAAAGAGATACGTCTCTAATTGTAATGCTCTGACAATTAACAAGTCTGATCATGAAGGGACGAAGATTCTGCGGTTTCGTATCCTGAAAATGTTCTAGACCATTTCCATGAATCGTTCCGGTACCGGTAATTGAGATATTTTTGACCTCTTCTGCAAAAATCATAAAATACTTTGCATATAGTCCATTAGTGCGTGAATCAAATTTGTGAATAATCTCTGTATAATCGTTGTAATCCGGACTTCCCATTAAAATCGCTCCTGACTGCAGATGCAGATTGATATTATCTTTAAGTATTAGTGTTCCTATTTTATAAGTTCCGGCTGAAATTTCAACCATTCCGCCTCCATTTTCATGGGCTATATCTATGGCATTTTGAATGGATCGTGTGTCGAGTGTTACCCCGTCTCCTGCTGCACCAAACTGTTTTACATTATATTGTGCATTTGCATTAAAAGCCAACACATTAAAGCAAATCGTAAATATTAGTATTGATCTCATTATTTTCATGACAATGTATTATTCTTTGCTATTATCAGGTGTGTTGTTCGCGATACTTTAATTATTTCTGTTCTATCATAAGATATTCAGACAATGCCATAAGCATAGCTCCCGGACCATGTTGATCATCGGGTCTGGTTGGGCGGTCTTCGTAATATTTCAGGTCGGATCCTATAGAAGCACTCCGGCAAATGCCAAGAATAGTTCCATCTGCTTCAACTTTCATGTTCAAACCTTGTACTGCATTTCTTACTACTTCAAGGTTGCTTTGGTCGATCCAGCCTCTGTTGATCGCTCTGGAAATGGCATAGGTAAACATAGCACTACACGAGGTTTCCACTCCCCAGTTTAGTTCAGGATGGTCAATAATCTGGTGCCAGAGGCCCTCTTCAGATTGATAGTTTTTGAGACCTTCAATGTGTTTGCGGAATATGGTCATAACTTTTTCCCGCTGAGGGTGATCTTCCGGCATTGCTGAAAGGACTTCTGTCGTTGCAAGCATAACCCAACCATTGGCCCGTCCCCATTTATATTTTGCAGGTCTGTCTTCATCTACTAAGTATGCATGCCACCAAACACCATCATCATCCTGTAGATAGGAGGCGAAATTTATGATCTGCAGCGCAGCATCGTCCAAAAATTTCGGATCATCCTTGTATTCAGCCCAGCGAATAAGGAAAGGACAACTCATATACAGATCGTCTGCCCATAAAGATAGAGGACGTGAGCCGGGAGATACCGGTCGCCAGAAACTACCATCTTCTAAACGCCAGTGGGTCTCAGATATAAAATAGGATACATTATGCAAGTATTCACTCAATTCTGTAGTCAGATAAGCCTCATCATTTGCGATTGCTTCAAGCATTGCAGCAGATCCTGCTCCACAGTCGTCCAGCATATTCATTCTGATCAGGCGACTAAAATCACCTCCTTTATTCAGTATCGTACCGAATGTTTTTCTTTGCCATACTGAGTAGGCATAGTCGTCTGTGGCAATTTTGATGTACTCTTTTACATAGCTAGAAATGGAGGGATTCTCCAGAATTCGATTGGCATATTGCATCCCCATCAATGTAACACCCTGAGGATATCCAAACCATGGTGCATCCGGGGGCATTGAGATGAGAACTGTATCCCAAATCCCATGTTTATACTCTCCAGCCTTGATCTCCTTGATCTGTCTGAGGGCAAGCAATTCCAGGAGTTGATCGATAGACCGGTTCTGGTAAGCCCCTATGTCTGCTTTCGGTGATTTTATTTCAGTGGTTTCAGCTTGTTTTGTCTCATTAATTTCTGGCTGGTTGCAGGAAATAATGGTGCTGCCAGCAAGTATTACACACATTAAAAACAATCCTGCTTTCTTGTAATTAAAATAGCACATGTTAACAAATTTTTGTTTTTTCATAGTAAGGTTTATGACATGAGTGATGTTTGACATAGTTATTTAGATCTATTAAATTCAATAAATTGCTTATTGACAATATCGTACTCCTGCTTATCCAGATTACCAATCTTTTTCAGTGTTGCCATTAAACCGTCGCTAGCAGCTAATTTAAAAAAATCAGCATCGTCTTTATAGATTTGGCCATTCTCATTTTTTGCATTGAAGTGGGTCCCGAAATAAATTGCTTCAGCAATTTTATCAATAGGAATACGGAGTCTGATACCTGCTTTAAATGGAGCCAGCAATCTGTCATTGGAACCAAGTTTTCTCTGCAAATCACAGCCAACGCGAAATACTGTGTCACCAAGCGCTTTGTTACGAAATCTTGAAATAAGATCTTCTACGTGATCATGAAGATGTCTTTTTGAAAAAATGCCGGGGTATAATGCACTCAGAACTACAGAAGATTGAAGCATCACTTCACGGGTAAACCTCCTTATTTCATCATGCTCGAGAATTTCATCCATATATTTCAAATTTGGGTAGTGGTAGAAACCGCAATAGGCAGCACTAGCATGACCTAAATTATGAATAAACAATTTTCTATCGACCCATGCCTTCATATTTTCTTTTGGTGCCAGACCTTCGATTTCCGGAATTTGATTCTTAAATGCAAGTTTATCAAGAATTAGTGTGTTATATGGCTCTGCAAATACTTGCAAAACATCTGCTTGCATATCTGCTTTTGGCATTATTGGCACCATTTTGCCGATACTGGTTTCGATTAGGCCAACTAAGTTATCAATAGGGTAAAAATCAGGTAAGTTATCTTGCAGTCTCTTTTTCATGAATTCAGCACCATTGCGCAGATTCTCAGCAATAATAATATCCAATGGACTGTCTTTATTGATCTCAAAGCGCTTAAGTAAAGCTTTTGCTATCAAAGGAATGGAGGAGACCAGCCCTTGCTGTCCTACCGAAACTGCCAGAATTTCTGCACTGGCAATTTCTTTGATAACACTATTCTCTTCGTTAACAAGCACACCACGAACATTATTAATTTTTAGTATTTCTTCTTTTTCAGCTTTAATAATTACATTATAATTTCCCCTTCGATTTAGCTCATCGATAATCTGTTTGGCAACATCAATAAATACTACTTCGAATCCACCACGACTGAATATTTGACCAATAAATGAGCGGCCAATTTTTCCAGCACCAAATAGCACCAATTTTCTATTTTCGTTATGGATCATAGAGCTGAAATTTGTTTGCTGTACTCAATTTTATATGCTTCCACTTTGGATATTTTTTCACCTGGCGACTTCTCGAAATAGCATCCTCCCAGGTAAAAACAAGCAAATCCGCCTGATGAAACAGCCCATGCAAGCAATTCATCAAAGTCAAACTTACCTTGTTGAGATGTTTTAAGCTGCCAGGCGAGCGAAGCAATAGCGCCACCGGCAAAATTATCGCCACAACCCGTAGTATCACCCTTTATCTTTCGGTCTTTTCTTAAATCTTCAGATACCTTCATGGAAACCGGCAACTTGCTCAAGTCTTTCTTTTTAAATATTCTGCCATTGGAATAAGCATATAATTCTTTTCCTCCATTGGTTATGATAAAGGAGGCAACTTCCCGATCAATAAAAAATGCTGCTATCTTATCTATTGTTTTATTCCCGCTTATTCTTGCAGCTTCTTCGTAATCCATCAATAGAAGATCTATTAGTTTAAAGCTGTCCCTGGTGTTACATAGTGGCCAGGGCTTATCAGGATTATTTTTTTCGTTCCGAAAATCATATACGGTATTCACTACAGTAAGGCAGTTGTGTTTTTTTGCTTTTGTCAATAAGGAGCTTAGATTGTCATGAATTTGTGGAACCAAAGCTGTTCCGCCAAAGCAAACAATATGGGCATTGAAAAACTCTTCTCCCAGCAATTTAGGGGAAAAATCCCAAGCTGCACCTATGTTATTAATGAACGTCCTTTCCCCCTGGTTGTTATTGTATGCAGCATCCGATAAAACATCCGTAAAAGGGCTTGGTTTGCCTTTTACTTTTCTGTAATTTGAGGTATTGACAGGGGTTCTTTTTACAAGATTGAGAATTTCAGTGGCAGTTTGATCTTCTCCCATTTGTCCAAAAAACTTTATTTCATACTCAGCGTTGTTTAGCAACTGTGAAGTATGTATTAAGGATACAATACCCGGGCCTCCAATGTTAAATGCATCAGCTTCATGCTTGTCTGTCAAGGAACTTAAAATATTATTATATGAAGTGCCGGCAAACTTTTCTATCTCTTCTGTAAACACTAATTTACCGGGAGACAAACCTCCATCGCCGGTTTGTTTTGAACTATATTTTTGAAACTGAGGACTGTTAAATTTTACGCCGGTATATAAATTGTCAGCCAGTGCGCAACCTGTTCCTGAGATAATGATCTTGCTCTTTTTCATCTTTTGTTGTTGGTTGCGGCTGGTATTTAAATACGTAATTACTATTTGTTGATTGTCTGGATTATTGGAATTTTAGAAGTCCAAAAAAATTTGGCAAGTGAAAATCCGGTATTTCATTTTCCACAATAGACCAGGTAATATAATGGGGGTTGGATGAATTCTCTGCAATTTTATAAAAATTGGCTCTCCAGCTGACACCCTGTTTGGGATAGCTTACTTTGGAATATTTTTCAAGCATCCTAAGTGGTATTTTATATTCTATGGACCATTTTGTATTTTCGGATATTTCAGGATCAATAATCTGTGGCAAGGAATGCGCAATCTCAATTTTTTTTATATCGTTGGGGTCAATTATTTTTATATCTTTTCCGGCAATTTTATTATAATGCATCAGGGGTGTTCCGCCACAATTGATTTCGAGATTAAAGTATTTGTCAGGGGAGCCAGTATCTGGAGCAAAAAAGAATTCAGCACACGCATCTTCCCACACAGGGCCATTTATTTCTTTCGTTGTGCAACGTACACAGCAGTCTTTTACATGAAAAATGACATATAAATAATCGTCATCATACATCATTTTTGCTTGTACAGCAGGAAAGAATTTGGGTTTGGATCCCATATAATTCTTCAATGCAACAGCTTTGCTTTTCTGCCATTGTATCTTGTTCCAATCCGCATCAATCTCTATGGATTGGGTAAGCTTTAATACCTCATAAACAGCTGAATCCATTTTCCCTTAATAACATTCTTATCTTAATGCATCTCCGTTTCACATACACCAATGCCACCACGATAGTAATTAAACTGTACATTTGGATGCTCTGCCAATAGAGACATTGGTACAGAACTATCCATTATTTTTTTACTGATCATAAAAGCAGTTAGTCGCTGTCCGAAGGCATTGTCATGTGTTCCTGCCTGCCAGATGGATACTTTGTCTGCCATCCATGTTTGTACAGGACCTACTGAAATAGCTTGCATTGGAATTCCTGTAACTACACCCCCTCCGCTGGTCCTTGCGTTTTGCATACAGGTTACAGGATGAAGGTCTACAACTCTTGTTGAAAGCTTTCGGAATTCTTCAGGTGTAGGAGGTGCATCTTTATATTTACCTTCTCTTTTAAAAGGATCATTGAATGCCCAGTGCTTAACATCTCCTTGTCCTCCTTGCATCACAGCACAGCGAATTCCGCTCTCCCAACTCTGGATGTATTTACTGGTATCAGCTTTAGGGAAATGCATGTTTTCCTCAGGCATTCTGATCTTTTTGTCAATCTTGTTGAAGCATAGGTCTTTGTCAGCTTTTTCAAATGACAAGGGATTAGTTACTTCCATTTCTTTACCATTGACAATCCACTCATCCATTCCCCAGAAATGGGCATTGGATAGATCCAATTTTAATTCATTGACCATTCGAGCCACTAAAGGAAGTTGCTCAGTTGGACCGACAGGGCCACATATTCCAACAGGATTACCTGAGGATGCTTGTTTCCATGCAGAAATGTATTCAAGAGCCTCAGCAAGATAGAAATCCTCCAGGGTATCGTAAAATACAACCTTGAAACCTTCTCTGGATAAGTTGAATAAGTCTTCTGGAGTAAGCTTTGCTACTTCATTTAACAGTTCATCATCAAGCGTAGTAAAATCCCACCAGTCGGCTGCCAACATACTCATTTTTCGAGGCATAATATTTACTCCTTTAAAGTATTTATAAATGTGCTTACATAGTTACTACAAGATCGCCAAGTATCTCTTTAAGAATATTATCATGAGGGTATCCATGTCCCAGGTGCTGTCTGAAACCTTCAGCATAGGCTTTATTTATATCTTTTCCTCTTTGTTCAGAGAATCGTCTCATTGCCTGAATATATTCGCTGTCATGATGTGATTTCAACCAGCTCTGCTGACTTTCATGACAGGCCAGCATTTTCGCTTTCATTTCTATCTCATCTGAAATATCGACATATACAGAGGGTAGAATCAGATTTCCAAATCTATCTGTACCTTCAATAGGATCACAATAATACAATGAAGGTATATATTCATAGACTTCTTCATCAACTTCCATGTTTTTAATTCCAGCGGCGAAACAGGCAGTTTGAGCAATCTGACTTGAGATCTCATGGTCAAGCATATAATCGGTCGGACTCATTGTGAAAACAATACCCGGACGAACTTTCCTTACCAAGGCAGTTGCTTTATTAATTGACTCCCGATTATATAGTACATAGACATCATCGATATCAAGGCAATGATAGGTCGCTCCAATTTCTGTGGCAGCTTTTATAGCTTCTGCGTTTCTGATGCGAATAATATCATCCCTTGTGTGAGTGGCAGTGCCTTTATCTCCCATTGCCACAGTTGCTATATGAACAGACCATCCGGCTTTTCTCAATAAAGAGAGTGTGCCTGCACAGAGAATTTCAGCATCATCAGGATGCGCAAAAATTCCTAATACACTTTTTTCCATAATATAATAATTTATGCGAGTTCTACAATTTTACCTGTTTTGGCTGACTCATAACATGCTGCAAGTACTTTCTGGCTCTGCAGGCTGATTTCAAGATTATTTTGTGGCTTCCTGTTTTCAAGGATAGCGCTGCTGAATTCTTCTATTTCAGCGAGATAGGTATTAACAGGGCTTGGATCTATAGCGATACCATCACCGGCATTTCTTGTTTGTTCAGCATCGTAGCCAGCATCATCGCCTTCAAGATAGGCAATCATTTCACCGGCAGCACCCTGGCCAATCGTTCCTTTTGCAAGAATACTTCCTTTTGAACCATAAAGCTCCAGGATATTCTTGCTGCTGTTATCAGGGATGCAGAAATAGGTGTCAACGGTAGCCATAGCACCATTTTTGAACATTAATGAAACAATGGCACTATCTTCCGATTCATAAGAATGGACATTATTATTAGTGAAGCAACTAACGCTCTTTAATTCACCAAAGAACATTTCCAGCAGATCAATGCAATGGCTACCCATGTCCATCAATGAGCCACCGCCACCAGTTTCAGGTGATTGTCGCCATGCTCCCTCCATGGGTGGGTACCAGCAAGACAATTGAGCCCTGCCATAGACAGGTTTGCCTAATTTTCCATCCTGAACTAGTTTTAGAGCGGCCTGATGTTGGGTTACAAACCTCATCATAAATCCTGTGCCTAATGTAACGCCTTCCTCTTTGCAAACTGCGATCATTTTTTCAGCTTCTGCGATGGTCATCCCCAATGGTTTTTCACAGAGAACATGCTTTTTTGCTTTGGCACAGGCAATAACCTGCTCAAGATGCATATTTGCCGGAGAAGCCACATAAACAGCATCTATATCAGAATTGAGAAAATCCTCCATACCTGAAGATGCTGTGACATTAAATTCTTTAGCAACATCATTATTTGCTTCTGCACTTATGTCATAAACTGAAATTAGTTTTGCATTTTGAGCAGGAACGATTCCTTCCGGAATTGTTCTTCTTCTTGCGATACCGCCTGAGCCGATTACGCCCCACTTAACTTGATTTTCCATATTAATTACTTCTATTTATTATTTACTATTAGCTTTTTGACCGTTTAATATTTTTGATTTTTGATTCATTTTATAATCAACTATTGTGATAATTAAAGTAGAAACAAGAACCAGGACACCTCCAAAAATTGAATGAATATTTAATGTTTCTCCAAGCCATATTGCGGCAATTGGAAGACCAAAGAATGCGATGAGGTAATTGGATAAAGCAACCTGCATGGCATCCAAAATTTTCAGGGCCTTGAAAAACAGAATCATTGACAAGAAATTGTGAAACAGAGTGAGCAAGGTAAGGCCCGTCCATGTTTGTCTCGTAAATTCCGGAATTCTTGCGAATACATCACGTTCAAAATAAAACAGAAGAGGAGTAAGCAGGATGAGTATTGCAATGTAGGTGTAAAATACCATCTCCATTTCGGAATACCTGTTGGCAATTTTTTTAATCCCGACATTAAAATATGAATTGCTGATGATGGCAACAAAAACAAGAAGATTTCCAAGAGCATATTTTGAGCTGAAATTCAATTGCTGTATATCACCGGTAGAAATTAAGATAACACCAATTATGGCAATACCAAAACTTAACCAGCGTACCCTGTTCATTTTTTCCTTTAGAATGAGAAAGGCAAAAACGGCAGTAGTTACCGGAAGAATAAGGGAAAGAATAGCTGAATTACTTGCCAGTGAATATTGAGTGCCCCAGGTCATCAATACCTGTGCAGGGAAAGCTCCCAGTAATGCCAGTTGTCCGAAAATAAGAATATCTTTTAATTTTCTGCCATCGCTCTTAAAATCCTTCAAAGCAAAGGGAGCTATTAAAATGGCAGCAATCAGCATGGGACCCCACACTGTAAAAAACGGACCCATCTGGTCCTGAGTTAACTTGATGGCTGTAAACTGAAGTGACCACATCAGGTTACATGCAAAAAGTAATATCCATGAAATTATTGTTTTTTTCAAATCCTGTAAATTTTATTTTAATGAAAATAGAGCCACTAAAAATAACATCTGAATCGTCAATTCCAAAATTACATTAATCATATTCCAATATATAATACTTATCAATACAATTATTATACTAATCTTATACTAATATTGTATTTTTAAGTAAAATACGCTTGTTTATTTAAATAATAAACTATATTAGTATCATTATAAAATGAAAATGATAAAAAAAATCTGTAACAGATCAAACGGGTTTCGTGGATATTCGATATTAGGCTTTCTTTTGCTGATGCAGTTCACTTTTGCAAACACTTATTATGTTGCACCTGCACCCGGTGGGGATAATAGCAATGATGGTTCCATCCAGAATCCATGGGCAACGTTTAAATATGCTGTGGGACAGTTATCAGCTGGAGATACGTTGAGATTACGGGAGGGAACATATTACGAAAGCAGTGTTTCTATTTATCTCAAAGGAACGGCAACTTCACCAATAACCATTGAATCGTATCCCGGGGAGCATGCAGTGATTGATGGTGGAGTTTCCTTTTTTAAAGAGACGACTAATACAGAATGGGAGCTGGTGAGTGCCGGGATAAATCTTTACAAAAGTACAAGAACCTTTTCAGGAGATTTTGTAAATGGATGGCTTGTAAATGATAATCTTCATCTTATAGAATATGAAGTAGATGCAAATATTGAGGCGGATTACTATGGCCCTGTTGACAATCTTACTCCACTTTATCAGGGACCGGGAATACAATTACGAAGTGATGGTCATTTATATATCAGGCTTACTAATAATCCTAATGATTTAATTGATTATAAAGGCTATGACATAGACCCGGTTCCTACTGATATAAATCCGAATAATCATGAAATTGCCGTATTCCTTTCTAAGGTTCTTATATATTTAGAAGGTGCTGAACACATAATTTTCAAAGATATAGATTTGAATTATGCAAATTATATAATGGATATAAGAGGTGGTGCCAATAATATTGAATTTGATAACTGTGGAATCAATTTTGGAAGATATGGTATGGTTGTCAGGGATGCACATGACTTTCATATTCATCATTGTGACTTCAATAATGGCTGCCCTCAAAATGTTTATTGGACAGATGTAAAGAATCGTCCGGAAGAAGTGCATGAGCCTTATCCGGAGTTTCAGTCAACGGGAATTGAGGGTTCGATTCCAGGTTTTAGGATACTTAATTGTACTTTTCGGGATGCATTTGATGCACTCTTTGTGAATGCAGGTTCTTCTAACCTTACAATAACACACAATAGTTTTATTCGTTTACGTGATGATGCCATAACTTTTCATGCAGATATCTCCAATGTAGAATTTGCTTACAATATGCTTTGGAACGTTGGGTCTGGTATTTCCACGAGGGAGTCAACAGCAAATCCTCCCGGACATGTATACATTCATCATAATATTATTGATAATTCTATCTATCAACATGGAGGACGAGCTGGGAATTTTCGTGAATCCGATTGGCCTGTCTGGATGGTTATAGATCCTTTTGGTTCTCATGGGCATATGATCGCCTGGTGGAAAGTATATAATAATACTATTGTTACACGCAGAAGCGGGTACGATTGGACTGCCTCAGGACCTCATTCCGTCATTGGAAACCCGGAAAAATATGTATTGAACAATATTTTTCTTGTCCTGGACGACAGAATTATTTACAGGGGAGATCATGTCTCGTCCGGTTCGCATTATGATGGAAATGTGTTCTACAAGAAATTTCCAGGTGCATATTCTTTTTTTTATGATTTTGGAGATGGCGGTAACTATGTTTCTCTATCACATTTTCAATCAAGCTCAGGCACGAGCTGGGAGATTAATGGTTTGGAGACAGACCCTGAATTGGATCCTTTGGCATTTGATGAAGAACTCCCTGATTCATCAGCAATCAGGGAGCGCTACAGACCAGGAAATTCTGAGATGTTCACTATAGGAGCTTCATACAGTGGGCTTGACTGGCCGGGGACTGAGGATATTTATTATCGCGGTGCGATTGAGTCCGATAATGTATCAGATGCAAGCAAATCTATTAATCAACAGAAAACTATTCATGTTGCTGTCAATCAGAATATTGGTGGAAACTTATCATTTATGATTGAACTCAAAGACCCAGCTGCTTTTACCCTTGCTGTTTTTGATATCCAAGGCAGGCAGATATGGAGTTATCGCAAAGATACTCAACAAACAAAATACAGGATTGAGGCTGCCAATTTGAACCTTACCAGTGGTTATTACTTAGTCTCTATTCAGCTACAAAACGAAATATTCACTCGCAAATTTATGATAGTGAAATAGAGTGTAAAGTATTTTATTCTCCTATGATCAGCTTTCCAAGTGGATGTCCGCTGATGCTTTATCCGGAATAAGATTAAAATCTCTTAATTCTGGGTTCCAGGTCAGTTAGTTCAGCAATCCTGACGGGTTTCCTTGATTCAATGCTTTTGCGTGCAGCTACTCCTATTAAAATTGCCATTGCCCCGTCCCTAAGGCCTGCTGATCTTTTATATGGATCTATCATACCCGGATCTTTGAAAATCTTATCCTGGAGCCTCTGGTCACCACCTCCGTGTCCGCCTCTTGTTTTTGGAACATTAATCGTTTCAAAATCTTTCCATAACTTATGTACAATGATGGGTTCGAAAGCCTCTTCATCTTTTTCTGACTGGTCCATTTCCATAGCATGTAATTCGGCCTGGTTAACAGAAAGCTTCTCAAAATATGGAATGTCAAGCCATGCCTCTATTCTGCCTTCTGTACCATTAAATGCTACACGCCAGCCTTCATAGGGGGAATACGTTGTCAGAGAATAATTCAGACTCACATTATTTTTGTATTTCACCTGAGCTGACATTTTATCGTAAATATTGATTTCCTTTCTAAACAGGCAATTGTCCCGAATATAGCCATCGTACTTCTCATTGTTAACATACAGGTTCATAGCATGCTTGTCCGTGGTAATATCCCAATAGAACTCACACTCTGACTGATGCTGGCATGTACGACATTTGTCTCCCTGGAATGGACCGTTCGCTCCATAATATTCCAGGTCTCCATAAGCAAAAACCTCCTCCGGATCAGAATCTATCCACCAGTTTAAAAGGTCAAAATGATGCGAGGCTTTGTGGACCCAAAGTGTTCCTCCCGACTGTCGTAAACCGTGCCACCTTCTGAAATAGGATGCCCCGTGGTAAGTATTCAGGTACCAGTGAAAATCTACTGAAGTTAATTTGCCAATTGAATTATCTGCCAGCAGCTCCTTTATTTTCGTAGCATACGGACTCCATCTGTAATTGAACCCTACTATCAGGTTCTTCCCGCTTCTTCTTTCAGCATCAATGATATCCTGGCATTTTTGCTCATCTATTGTTAGGGGTTTTTCAGTCAGCACATCACAATCCATATCAAGGCCCTTAATAATAAATTTATGGTGGTTTGAGTCTTTCGTGGTTACGATCACCAGATCAGGTTTTGTTTCCAGAATCATCTTTTCAAAATTCGAAAATAATGGACAGGAGACTCCAATGTATTGACGTCCGAATTCAAGCCTGCCCGGGTTGATATCACAAAGACCAACAAACTCCAAAATATCAGAATACTGATCTACGAGTCGTTTGCCCCAGAAACTGGTACCTCTGATCCCTGTACCGACAAGTGCAACTTTCAGTTTTCCGACGGCACCGAAACTAAATGCACTGATTGGAATTGCTGTACTTGCAGCGAGCATGCTTAAAGATGCGAGGAATTTTCTTCTTGAAGTTTTCATTTTATTCATTTAAGTTAGCGTCTTATATATAACAATCTGTCTAAATTCATTTCAGTAAAACCATCCTTTGTACCGTGATAAGATCATTAGCACGCATGGTTAAAAAGTATATCCCGTTTTCCAGGTGAATCTCCTTACTATCTTTTCCATACCATTGGATTGTATAGGTTCCGGGTTTCTCAGTTTTATTATTTAATATACTACTGACCAGTCTACCTTGAATATCATAAATATTGATTGATATTATTTCTTCCTGAGAAACTGAGTATTGAACAGTTGTTTCAGCACTGAAGGGGTTGGGGTAGCAAGAAATCGTCTTATTGTTTCTACTTGTTATTTTCTGTTCTTTTACATGATTAGGATAGTCCATCCCATTAAGATACATCTCTATATTGGTATAGCCAATGTTGCTTAATTCTGTACCATTACGGTCAGAATCGTCGTTGGGGTTGAGGCCATATGTCAGCTCCCAGGAATCAGGCATACCATCATGATCTGTATCTATTATAGGTATACCGGAAGAAAAATCAGGCCATCCACCCACTTCGTTTTGTGAATCAATGATACTGCCTGTTCCATCTTTGGTTTCCTGGACAATACGTTGATCCACGACATCGCGCAAAGGCCACAATGCTCCAACACTGTCAAGCACAGACTGGTAGGACTGCTCAGCTGTTTGTTCGGAGATGCCGGATGGAGTGAATGCCGGGGATGTGCTTAGGTATCGGTCTCCACCTGAGCGCGCGCCACCGAAATTGCCATCGATGTATACTTTACTGCCGTCAACAAGCTGCCAGTCACCATCGTCCCGAATATAAATTGCTTTACTTTCCTCACTGTCGACTCCCGGTTTGTAGTAGTTTTTAACAATGTTGGCAAAAACCGGTGATAGACTTTCATCTCCCATGCCAAAATCGGTCCCTGCTTTACCCCAGTTATAAATGACATTATTGATGACCTCACCTTTAGTTCCTCCCTTAAATTCAGGTAATCGGTAGTGTCCGTGTGTAATCAGGTTGTGGTGAACAGATACGTTTTGAGAATAGTCTCCAATAATGAAAGGACGACTGTGAGGACCTGAAGGGTGGTTCGTTTCATGAAGGCTCTCTGAAATAATACACCATTGAACTGTTACATCATGAACGTAAGGTGCATCCGTATCCCAAATGGTAAAAGTTTCATCACTGCCCCAACTGAATGAGCAGTGGTCAATAACAATATTATAGCTGTTGCCAAATCCTAAGGCAATACAACTTCCTACTTCTTGCCCTGTGAGCCATCCACGACGTATTCTAATTCCTCTTATGATAACATCGTGAGTTTTGACGTAAAGTCCTGCAGGACCTTTTATCTGGATGCCATCTCCCGGAGCTGTTTGTCCTGCAATGGTGAGAAATGGACTTGTTATGCGTATGTGATCAGTAATATGGATTGTCCCACCGATGCGAAAAACTACAATGCGTGGACCTGAAGCTTCGCAGGCTGCACGAAAACTACCTGAACCAGAAGCGTTTAGATTGGTTACTTCAATTACTATTCCGCCGCGACCTCCAACAGTAGTTGTTCCAAATCCCTCAGCACCGGGAAAGGCGGGTTGACCATAAATAATAGTAGAAGCCATCAGCATCAATACAATCGCAAAATTACGTAACATGATATTCATTTTTAGTTGATGGAGGATCAATCTCCATTAATTAGTTTTCCAAGTGAATGTCCACTTATTTTATTATTCTCCAATTGTATTGCCGGAGTGTTCTTATCGATAAAAATTCCAGCTTTCTGACTGCCATTTTTAGTATCCCTAATAGTATTATTTTTCAATATAACATTCATTGCCTTGCCGTAGAATGAGAATCCATATTCCCCATTCTCAGTGCCATTATTTTCTACAATATTGTTGATAAATGTATTGCGATGAGGTGAGTTTTTTGAATCTTCATTTCTGAAACACACACCATTCCCGCCATTTTCATATATGTGGTTATTGTCGAAAGTTACATCAGAATCTTTATGACCTGTATTTATGCCACACTCTTTATTGTGATGAAACTGATTGTTTTTTACCAGGCTGTGTTGAACTCTCCAGCAAATATATAATCCGACTTTATTATGGTGACTGTTGTTTCCCGCAATCAGCGATTTTGGTGAGCCTGATCCGGGATGTAAACCCATGTTAGTGCACCCATTTATTTCGCAGTTTTTAATAGTGATATTTTCTGTAATTTGCCAGGTAATACCCTCTCCGTTAAAATTTTGAACATGGACTTTCTCTACTGTAATATCCTGTGATTTTAATATTGCCACTCCTCCTCCGTTGCAGCCGTCCAGAAGGTCATTTTTTTCTTTGTTTCCATCGATAGTAAAATTTGATATATGAACATTCTCAATTCCAATTGCAGAAACGCAGGATCCGGCATTGGTAACTACGCCATTTTGTTCGCAATTATAATCCCGTATCAGATAAGTATCAAAATAGAGAATGCTATCTATTATATCAGTAATAACTCCGGTTGTTACATCCCAGCATTCGTTATAACGATTGTTTGTCACCTGAATACTCATCCCGGTCTTAAAGCCTGTTGGATCTTCAACAGTTATTCTAAGTTCGCCAAAATCAGCATCAACAATGAATCTCGAATGAAACCCATCTATTCTTTTAAGTATGGTTTCATGCCCGGATCCTATCAGCTTAATGTTTGACCGGAGTCGTACCGGAGCACTCATTTTGAATTGACCGGGATTCATCATAACTGTACCCCCTTCAAGGGGTAGTGCATCCACTGCTATCTGAATTGCCTCATTGGTAAAATCCTGAATATCCGCATTTATCCCACCAACAGTGATTACTTGTTCCTGTTTCTTAGGTGATACAAGAGCATCGACGATATAATCATTCGTTTGTGCGAATAAACAATTTGTAAACAGTAGCAGAATCCAAAAGATATTTCTCATTTGTATTTTTTATTAAAAACTGTTCAATATCGCCTTGGCTTCCTCAAGCATTTCAGACGCAGGTACATTGTCCAGTTCTTCTATTTTAATCAGAGATAATGCATAGTCTAGCTCCCGAAGGCCTTCTTTATTTCCATCTTTAGTAAATTGCTCTCTCAGGATCCTGATCTTTTCAAAATCCTGAATCCCTTCAATAAGCTTCTCGAATCGAATGGATGTTCGGGGTCCCGGATAGAATTGAAAAAGAGTTCCGGCAGGATAGCGACGCCAGCGAGCATCCTGAAGTGGATTTTCCACCCAGGTATTAAAAGCCCAGAAGAGATAACCTGTTAACCCTTTGGCTGCGGCATGCCATCCCAGAAAAACATTTTCGGCGGGAGGAGAGAAGGTATAACCGGTTGGATACTCTTCGACACAGGCAGTATAGAAGGTAGTTGGCTTACCCTCTGCTTTGCGTTGAAGCAAAACAGAATCCTCAAATTCCAGATAGGAGGCCAGACAATAATTATAAATGTCTTTTTCAATCTCAGGATGATAGGAATCCCCTGCCAAAGCAATTTTCCAATCGGGATCAATACTTTTTAAGAGGGTAATTATGGCCTGCATATCTTTAACAGGTCTTTCGTCTACTGCTATTGCAGTTTTGCTAAACCAATTTTTTTCTATTAAATGCCCGGTAAATTCCTGAAGCATACCCGACCAATAGCTGTTATACTCATCAGATCCCGGCGCAAGGCTTATTGAGTTATTCTTACCTGAGGCTTCATCGAAATATATAAATGAGAGGTCCCATGTTATCATGGAGTAACAATTGATACGCTGGCTTATGCCACAATCCATCATAAACGAGATATAGCGATCAAAAAGGCTGAAATCATACTCCCAGGTACCATCTGTTTTCATGGTCCATTTGATAAGGCTGGGGTCATCAAAATGCACATGCTCCAAACCCCAGGGCTGCTCAATAATATTGGCAGTTATTACTTTTTGTCCGGCATTCGCCAGTGTAGTGAAATACGGTTTCATCAACTCAAAATGCTCTTCACTCCATAATTCCACATCATGAATTCTTGCAATAGGAGCAGGGTATTGCCAAATATCAAAATCATAACTCCATTCTGCCGGAGGAGGCAAAACATGATCCAGTATATTCAATGATATTTTCAATTCATGATTTTCCGGAGTATTTATTATAATGCTGCCTTTATATGTGCCTGCGGGTATATCTCCCGGGACCCGTATGCTCAACCAGATTGGTCGTACAGTATTTGCCTGAACCGGCATATTGTCAATGATGTCTATTGGATCAGCCACCAGAGAGGAATCGTCAACCGACAGATCTCTGTCTTTACAACCGCCACCAAAATCATCGGCCATGGTATATCGAATAAATGCAGCCTCAATATTTTCAACTGGGATACGATCCCCGTTTTCTCCAATAAGATCCTTCAAGTTAAAACTGAGTTCGGCAATATCCTGTTTTGTCCATACCAGTATTTGTGTGTGGATTTTTTCACCTTTCCAGGCTCTTGCTTCCCATAGTTTGCGAAAAGAAACAGAAGGGACTTGCTCCTTGGCATATCGCACATTATCGCTGGCGAAACTTACATTGACAGCCTCACTTATTTTTGCCCATTCTGCAATATTTGTTTCAGTTGGATTGGCTAATTCCTGGTAAAAAGTGTTACCCCGTTTACTATAGCTGAAATCCATACTTGCCGGAGAGTGACAAGATAACATGCTGATTAACAACAGAAAGACGATAGTTGTATTCTTCATTGTGATTTGTCTATTTTGGTCTGTATGCGTCTCGTTTTATAACTTTGCTGATACCGGCTAACAGGATTGCATTGCTTGACATGGGCCTTGTTTCCGGATTCCCGGCTCTCTGTGTGGCTTGATAATTCACAGATCCATGAACATTTATTTCTATTATTTTTTTCCCGAAACGCGGGTTGACCCATTCATAAGCGAAGAAAGTGATTGGATTCTCTTGTTCGCTGGAAGAACACTGAATTGGGTCTGCCTGGTAACAATATGCTCTTTGTGGGGATCCAGTGCTTTTTTCTTTATCAAAGCTATTTTCTCCCCCCGGATTCCATTCCAGGATATTGACTCCATACTGGATAGGCACCATTGTCTTGAATCCATCTTCATAAATAATTTCATACCATCCCAACAGATCCGGTGTATCAAAAAAGTTTGGAATATTATAGTAGGCTTTTTGATTTCCTGCAGGAAGGGCAGATGCATGTAAAAATATCAGGCTGCTCACATCTTCATTAATTGGAATACCTTTAATTACCTGGGGGAGAGGATTTTCTTCAACTCCTACTGATCCTGCAGCAATGATGCAATTCCCGGATTTATTTGCTGAAGGGGCCAGGTTGAATACTTTTCCCCGGCTATAAACCTCTCCGGATTTTAAATTTCTCAGATCAATATTAAAGACCTCTGAATCATTTGCCAGATTAAAATGAGAGGATATATCAATTGATTCAACTGCATCCCCATCTTCACTGGGAATCCTTTCAGCACTTAAGTTAGATCTGATGGAAGGTGTTAATTCCAGGACAATGGCGGCAAGATCTTTTGGGATAAGGGTATGGCTTGACCAAACAAGGTTGGCGCAACCCAGGAAATCAGTCAATAAATCTTTCCCGAAATTAAACTCATTTGTTGCAGCCCATGAGGAGGGAGCACCTCCGGAAATGTCAGCTTTCTTTATTCTTTCATCCCAGTTGATGATGATGGGCTTAAAATTTCCAAATACCTGTGTAAATCCAAATTCATGTAATTCCATGTCTTTTTCCGGGTCATCCCAGAACCAGTTGAAGATCAAAATATCTTTTGGTATGGATTCCATCACAAGGGATGGAGGCAGTGCTCCGGGTTTTTGGTATTTTATGCCTGTAGAAGTTGTTCCTTCCCTTGGTCCGGCATTGCGAACACTTTCCAGCAGATGATCTCCCCACATGGCAACTTTGATGCCTTTATCAGACATGTAGTCATATACCTTGTTAAGATCTTTTGCAAACAGATCAAAATAATCTTTCTCTTTGCAAAGGTCACACACATCTAATGGAACCCTCCATTCGTCATGTCCTATATGAATCATTTTGGGTTGTATCACTTCAATATACTCATCGTATACATCAAACATAAGCTCATAGGATGCAGGATTGGAAGGGCAGTATGTGTCCGGCCAGTTATCTCCGGGATATTCTGCCAATTCAGGGTGCCGTGTTAAGAGATTGTAACCATGAGTGAGTGAGGGTATTTCAGGGATCACCTCAATGAAATTCCTGTTCGCCATATTCACTATCTCCCTTACATCATCTTTCTCAATAATAAATCCATCGCCTGCATCAGAATGACTTGAGTTTTTTGATTCACCCCTGAGTCCTGTTGGTCTGTTGGATCGTGAATAATACATATCGTTTACAAACTCGATCCATCCGGCATTAACTTCAGGATGTTTATCAAGCCGCATACAGTTAAATTCGATAATAACTTTGTTGTATTTGTAGAGTGCCATAAAATCTCTCAGGAAGCGCTTAAAGAAAGCAATGTTCTCAGGCCCGGGAACATAAAGCCTGATTGCCCTGAATGGCATATTTGGCCAGTCTCGTACTTTTAGCCCCTGTATTTTGGTTCCGTTGCCAGCCTCAATTAACTGACGAAGGGACTGTAGTCCGAAAAAAGCACCCGGATCGTCCCATCCTGCAATGATTATCTTGTCGCTGGTTATGTGTAAGATGTACCCTTCCAAACCAGGATTTTTCTCTGTTATATCCAAGTCGTTATCTATGCCATATTGCTTTATCAAGGGATTATCAGCACTTCCCATGATCACTACTTTTCTACCTTCGGGAATTTCACTTTGCGATTCAATTTGCAGGGCTATGCCATATTTATCACTTAGTTCCCTTACCAGAAAGCGTGCAAGGAAAATATCCTTTTCATTCATATCCTGAGGGACAATAATGGATACAGATTCATCCAGTACAAACAGGTCATCAGTGAGCTCAATCTGTTGCGGGATTGGGAATATCAAGGCTTTTTCAGCTGCCATAAGCCTGGATGTAAATCCAAGTGATGAAATAGAAGCAATAATAAAAAGAAAAATCCAGCGGAGTTTCTTAGATTTATTTTTCATAATACTATTCTTGAGAGTTGATTGTAAAAGAATCGCAATAATTATTACTAAAAATAATTGATTCGCTGATTATTAAATAGTACTTATCAATTTAATAATAGTGCTTATATTTTAGAATCCACTGTTATACTTTCATTTTATTCGAAATACTTATAATATTAGTACCATGAAGCATAATAGCATAAGTATCGTAGGAATTTTGCCAGACAGCCTGGCTTTACTCATTTAATGTTGATTATTCATAATGAAAGTTCCTGAGTATTGGTAATCTGTTTCAGAATCCCATAGCGGCTTCCAGTAGAGTGTTGAATTTCTCTGATCAGGGCTGTTATCCTGATCGCGGTAACCTATGTTAAATCGGAAGGAGTTATCCTTTCTGGCTATTTTAGCGATCGGTACACGCAGCATTATTTTAATTAAACCTTCTTTTTCCACAGCACTTGTCAATCGAATATCTTCAGTCCTGAGTTTGGTTTGATCGTCTGTGTTGATGGTTGATTCAGGGGAATCCGGATATATGGTAAAACGAGAAGCTTCACCATTTTTATCTTCAAAATTAACATATATTATATCTCTTTCCCTCTTACCATTCATGACCAACTGATCATCATTAACGGTGGCTACAAGGTACAAGTACTTTTTATCATGTGCCATATTAAAACGGAGAAGACAATCTTCGGGGCCGGACCAATACCATTTATTGTGAAGATATTCAGGTGTATTTACTGTAATAGATTCAGTATTGTCGAGATGTTCAAATTGGGCAGACATCATTTCTTCAGCATCAGGAACTTTCGGAAGGAGATGCTTCCAGTCCGGGAATATTTTTTTCCTGGCAGGTATTTCGTATACGATACCCTCGTAAATGTAAGAACCCAGTAGTTCGATTTCGATAAATGGCAATTCAGCCAGGTCTATTTTTGATTCATCTGCTGACTCAATGGTAATCATTTGTTGTTTATTACCTTTCGGTGGGATTACCAGATTAATTTCTTGTGGTTGAGTAGTATGGTTGACCATATTTGACAGATCCCCGCTTATTTTAAGTGGATAGTTTGTCGGATTATTAAAGATAATTGTGGGTGTTAAAGATGTCATAAACTGGTTTGGTGAGACATGCCTTGGTATTGTCATCCAGTTCTGCATGATTAAAGTGCTGGTAATGGGATATGTATTTTTGTTTACAACATCCTCTTTAATTATTCCGTCCAGTTTAAGATTTACGATTTTTGGCGATTCTTTTTTGTTGACAGTCACCCAGGTGATATGGTTAAATTTTCCAAATTTTTCACCAATTAAATTACACCCCCCCCCTGTGCTTCCCAGGACATAATGATTGTTCCCGTTTTTTTCAAGTTTTAAGTATGTATGATTATGACCGGAAAAAAGGGTGTAATTTCTTCCGCTTAATGCTGCTTCAATATTTTCGTAACCACCTTGTTCGTTGCCCTGTCCTTTCCAAACTGGTCTGTGCATAAATACAAATGTCCATCTGACAGCAGGATGGTCTTTAATAGCCTTTTTAAAATAGGCTATTTGTTCTGCATGTATACCGGAAGAGCCTCCATCCTGTGTGTCAATACATAAAAAGAGGACATTCTTTTGAATGAAATAATAGTAGAGTCTTCCTAATCTTTTTTGCCATTCTATCTCCATCCAGGGATTGGAAATATCATGATTTCCCGGAACGTAAAAAAACGGCATTGATAAAGAATTAACAAGTACATTAAACTCATCCCATTGATTATCAAGAACTGTTGAATCGTATGTTTTCCCATCAATAAGATCTCCTACTGACATTACAAATTGAGGTTGCAGAAGGTTCAGTTTATCAACAGCATCGTCAAATACACCCGGACAATATCCTCCCCAAAGGTCTGAGACAATTGCAAATTGAAGTTTGCTTGTATCATCATTAAAATGAAGATGCGTAGCCGGCAGGTTCTGCTGAGCCTGGGAAACATTAGCAAGAAAGGCCAGAAGCAGAAATGCAAACACTTTTAAAGAGGCTAAATAAGTTTTCATATCTCGAAATTTATAATGTTAGTTTTAATATGTTATTCTCCTAAATCTACAAGATAGGCTTGTGCAGGATATGAATCATTGATTAAAGCATTACTGCAATAATCTCTCAGTTATCTAAAATCTAAATAATACCAGTAAGTATCTCCGCTGGATTCTTGAATACTTTTTTTACCTGATGATTGAATACCCATAAAAGGATCCGAAAATGATAGATACTGTCTGAAACGCTTAATAGTTTCCTCGCTAATCATAAGTTCACCGAGGTCCGGCAATATCCCCCTATTCATGTTGCGATATACCAAGAGAGCTTCCTCAATATGTTTTGGTATCCTTGAATAGGACATCTCTTTTAGTTTATCAGCTTCATTGATTACAGCGCCAAGATTTTTCTCAAGCAGGAACCAGGCCATGATATATTCATAAGCTTTCTTATTGTCAGTATTTCCCTTCAGGAGCAGATTTATATTGTTTATTGGATTATTAAATGCAATGGTGTAGTCCATTTTTGGAAGTAATTTTAATTTCGCTCCTAATTCAGGATCGGATTCAACCAAATCCGGTCGATAAAGCATCGCCTCATATTTTTTTGCCCAATTTCTGTAATGCAGGGTCTTTTTTAAAATTCGAATATATTTTTCAGTAACTCTATAATGTCCGTTAATCAGATTCGTCTTTATAAGTAATTTGATATTTTCCGGCCGGTATCCTTGAGTAACCATTGACTCGTAAGCCCAGCGATGCGCTTCATTTATCAGTCCAACGGTATAGTAAAAATAGACGCCTCTGGCTATATTATTTGTGCCCGCCCTGGGATTCCATGGAATGATGAGTGTTCTTGGACCAAAGTCTTGTTTTGAAAAGAATAACCTGTCGCATAGTTGCCCCTCTTCGGATAACGCCAGGTTATAACAATATTGAGCAACCACATTTGATAACTGATGAGTTTCCTGATACTCAATAAGAGCCTTCCAATCTTGTTCATAAACATACTTTTCCAGTTGAAAGAGATTTGCAATTTTCGGATTGTACAATTTTGATAGTAGTAAAATGCTTAAAACAAAAACTGCCATAATAGAAGCCAGAGAAATTGTCCCGGTATACTCTTTTTTTGTTTTTATGTAAGCCAGGAATTTGACAAGCAGGGGGAATGCAACAATAAATCCAATGAGCACAAATAATATCCAGGGATGCATAAATTGATTCATCAAAGAAAAAGGAGACAGCAATAATCCGTCAACCGGCTGCATGAATAAGATCTCCTTGAAGATCAAGAAAGAGAGACCAGAAATTATCAGTAAAGATGCAGGATAGATAAAGCGAAGATTCCCTTTGTCATATACGAGACTGTATACGATATACATACACAGGTAAATCCATGAAAAAGCACCTGCAAAATAGTAAAAAAGAGGAAACAGAGCCAGGAATAATACGCGTTTACTCTTTTTATTTGAGTTAATTGAAAACAGAAAAAAGAGTAATGAGAACAGAACTCCGAGATTACTCCACATAAACCAGTTAAAATTTAGTTGCATCAGAAGCAAAAGGCATGAAGGCACTGCAATAAGAAATAGTGATATCGATCTTCCGGGAGACAATCTTTTGTGTATTCGGTTCACAATGATAACGATGGAAGTAAATATCACAGAGAGGATCATTGATCCATATACCGAGCTGAAATAACCTTGTGCCAGGAAGTTCCCGGCATATTCAAGCAAGCCACCGGGTTTGATTACAAATTGATGAAGATATTCGCCGGAAAACACAAATAAGGTGATATTCTCCTGGTAAAAAAAGAGATAATCACCAAACCAATATAAATAGAGATTTGAAATAACGAAAACCAGGGTGAGCGCTATATATATATTATGTCTCTCTGAGATTTTCATAGAATTAGTATTAATTGCCATTCCCAATTGCTTTTATGGGTTCCTTTTTAGCAGCACGCAGGAAATCGCGTGGACCCAGATATATTTTCCCGGTAACAAACTCAGGTTTATTATAGGTTTTTAGCATTTTTTTATAGAGGGAAGGATCTTTCTGCGGCAACACAAAAGGTTTTCCAATGCTATCTGCCGAGTGAATATATGCAAAATAGGGCCTGGCAGTTAGTCCATCTCCTCTTTTACTGCTGAATACCAGCCATTTGCTGTTTGAAGACCAGGAGTGATAGCTTTCCGTCTCATCGCTGTTGATACTCATGTGCTTGATTTTTCCTGTTTGCAGGTCAAGTAAAAATAAATCAGCTTCTCTGTGCCAGATTGAAAAGGTGCCATAATCATGAAGAGTAAATACAAGATAATTGCCATCTGGGGATATTCTTGGGAAAGAGACACTCTTATCAATAGCAAATGCATCAAAAACAAGTTCGGTTTTGCCAAAAGTAGCTGAGGCTTGATCAAAAGCTTTTCTTACCAGATCATACTTTACATCTTTGAAGTCTGATCCTTCAACGAACTGTTTTGTTCTGCAATAGTAAAGATAATTGCCATCAGGCGACCATTCAGGGAAGGTTTCCATATATTTTATAGTGTCCTTCTCTTTTACTGGAAGCATTGTGTTGTTGCGGGTATCATAAAGAATCAGAGAGGAAGCGAGATCAAAAACCTCGATATTCTTGTCATGTATTGCATGGAAACTTTGTTTTACATTATTGGATGAAAATGCTACGTATTTACCCCCGGGATGCCAGGTCGGGTAGACGGCCCCGGAAGTCATTTCTTCCGTTTTCAAATCTGTTCTGGTGATTTCACTGCCTTCAACAAAATAGGTACCTCCCATGGAACCCCGGATATGAAGCAAAAACTTTTCCGGATTGTTCTGATTAAAACTATGGCAATTCACGCAGTTTTTGTCAATCATTTGGTTTTCAATCAAGGATGCCTCATTGAAATCCTCAATACTCCTTTGGATAATGCTTATCTGTGCCCAGGCTTCATATCCTGGATAGAGCAAACGGTAGCATAAATAGGGATCTATAGGTTCATTGGCAACATGTAAGTGTATTGGATTATATTTTACCCATTCTTTTTCCTGGCTTTTTGAAAGCACCTCAATTACTATTTCGCCCCCCTGGTTGTTTTCAAGTAACTTCAGCCATGACTTTTTGGTGAACCTTACAATTCCATTAGCTGCATTAAGTGACAGATGTGAGCCATTTGAAGAGCTGGCATTTATTCTGTAAGAAATTCCATCTTCTTTAATGATGAAATTCATCGGTGCAATATTTCCGGGAATAGTCACTCTTGAATAATCTGGTTCGATAGTTGGTTCACGATCCAATTTGAGGGTATTCTCAAAATGGTGTGTAATACAGCTTGAGAGGAAGAATATTTCAAGCAGTAAAATCAGGGCATAGAACAGTATTCTTTTCGGTTTCATGGTACTAATATCATACATATTTTCCGTATAGCAAGGGTATTTAAGGTAAAATAATAATATAAGTATTATAATTGCATAGAAAAGTACTATTATTACAATTTAGAATCTTATATTTTTGATATCATACTTTATTAAGGAAAGTTGAGGAGTTCTTAATTCATGCTGATAGAGATAAAATATACTAATCATAATGGCTATGAAAGATAATTTAAAAATTTTATTAATGGACAAAATAAAATGGTCGATCATACTGAATTTCTTTGTCAGATTTAGTTTGATACTAATTACCCTGATAATTATGTCTCCTCATTCAACACTTAATGCACAGGGTACACAAGATATTACCATTGCCGGAGTTGTTACAGATAAGTCTACCGGAGAAACGTTACCTGGTGTCAATGTAACTGTAGTTGGCGCCTTCAGGGGTGCTGTTACTAATTTATCAGGTAATTTTACCATTGTTGTACCTGATGAAGAATCCCGCTTGAGTTTCTCCTTCGTTGGATATAAAAAAGCAATTGTCACAGTTGGTAAGCAAAGAGTTATTGCGGTCTCTTTAGAATCTGATGCAACAGATCTTGAAGAAGTTGTTGTTGTTGGCTATGGAGAACAGAAAAAAGAAAGTATCGTAGGAGCTATCTCTCAAACAAAGGGTGATGTTATCGTTCAGACTGCGCAAGGAGGCGATTTGGCGGTTGCTCTTACAGGAGCATTACCTGGTCTGATAACTGTTACCACAACCGGCCTACCCGGAGGATCAGGTGAGGATGATGATTATGCTCTTTTGTTTATTAGGGGTAAAAAAACATGGAATAATTCTTCACCATTAGTCCTGGTTGATGGTGTAGAGCGTCCTCTTAATGACGTAAACCCATATGAAATTAAAAATATTTCTGTTTTAAAGGACGCTTCTGCAACTGCTGTTTTTGGTGTTAAGGGTGCAAACGGAGTTATTTTGATAACTACCCTCAGAGGAAAGGAAGGCAAAGCAAAATTTAGTATTAATGCCAGGACAACAGCTAAAACCATTTCCAGAATTCCAACAAGGGAGTTGTCGTATACGGGAAATTTAATGAAGAATTATGCAATATTAAATGAACTGCCAATATCTGCACCCTCATGGAATAGCATTGTCCCGGATCAGCATCTGGAATACTACAGAACTCAGGAGTATCCAGAGTATTTACCAAGTGTAGATTGGGTAGATGAATTTACAAAGGATTTTGCAATCGATAAGACTGTAAATATGACCCTTACCGGAGGAACGAAGTTTGTTAAATATTTTGGTTCGCTCGCCTATTTTAATGAGAGTGACATACTGGAAATGGGCGATCAGGGTCAGGGCTACGACCCTAGCTTTGGGTTCGACCGTCTCAATTTCAGAAGTAATATGGATTTTGATATTACTTCTACTACAAGACTAAGTGTAAATCTTTCTGGTTTTCATTCAGATTCCAAAAGACCCGGAGGAAGTAAATATGCTGGATGGAAATATTTGTATTCTGCTCCTCCTGATATTTGGCCTGCGCAATATTCAGACGGCACCTGGGCTAACTCCGGGGCGTATGAAAAATACAGCAACGGAATTTACGAATTTAATTTTTTCGGTGCTAATTCCTCTAAAACTACTAATGTCACAACTGACTTTTTGTTAGATCAGAAATTGGACTTTATCACGGAAGGACTTTCCTTTAACGCCAGATTATCGTATGATAACACAGCTTATTCCTCTGGAACGAATGTTGAAGGTTACGGAAAAATTACAAAGTGGATATCTCCGGATATAGTTGATTATATAACTCCAGGTATGACTGACGAGGAAATTAAGGATTTGGAGGAGGAACATACTACTTATATGTACCCTGAAGCATATGAAGCCACAGGATATGATTATGCTGATATTCCTGATACTTATAGCGCGGAATCATCTAGTACAAATGTTTACAGATCTTTGTTTTATCAGGTATCTCTAAATTATAAGCGGGATTTTGGAAAGAGTGTGATTTCCGGCTTAGCCCTTATGAACAGGCAAGAGAGAGCAAAAGGAAATAACTTTCCAAGTTTTCGTGAAGATTGGGTAGGAAGAATTACTTACGAATATGACAGACGCTACTTACTTGAATTTAACGGGGCATACAATGGTTCTGAGAAATTTTCCAAAGATTACCGCTTCGGTTTCTTTCCTTCTATGGCAGCAGGTTGGGTAGTTTCTAATGAAAGATTTTTTAGCTCCATAAAGCCGGTAATGAACCTTCTGAAATTTCGATATTCCAACGGTGTAGTTGGAAGTGATGAAGGCATTGCCCGTTGGTTATATGTGGGTAGTTGGGAAGTTTCGAGTGATGTTTTTCAGTTTGGACAACCTCAATATCGTGATGCTTATCCTTTGCGTTATGAAGGTGTTATCCCTAATCCTGATATTCAATGGGAAACTTCACATAAGCAAGACTTTGGTATTGAAACCGGATTCTTCAGCAATCGTCTCCGTTTAACAATGGACTATTTTAAGGAAGAGAGAACAGATATCTTCATCACTGGTAATGATAGGGTTTTGCCTCAATACATCGGAGTTGATCCCGTATCAGCAAACCTGGGACGAGTTGATATGCAAGGATGGGAAATCGAAACTCATTTTTCTCATACTACCGGAAAAGGAGTAAATTATTGGGCCTCATGGGCATGGTCTTATTCAGTAGATAAAATCTTGGAAAGGGGAGATCCTATTAGTACACCGGAATATCAAAAACAAGCAGGTTATCAAATAGATCAACCAAGAGAGATACTTAACCAAGAGCTATATCCATTGTTATCCTGGAATGACATGTATAATACCGTGCAGGGAACTTCCAATTCTGATCTTCTTCCCGGTGATTTTGCACGGATAGACTATAATTCTGATGGAATTATCAATGAAAATGATTTAGTGCCGGTTGGATACCCGCCTAGACCTCAATACTCTTATGCTCCGGCATTTGGGATGAGCTATAAAAATTTCAGCACTTCTGCCAGACTGTATGGAGTTTATAATATTGAGGGTTCGATAGGTACATACAGAGGTGCTTTTGCTGATCAATTTACTGTTGTTTACCCCTGGCACAGGGAAACTTCATGGTCACCCGAATTTGAAAATACTTCTTCAGCCACAAACAGTGGATTGCGATGGATTACAAAACGTTCGGGCGGTTATGTTCCAATTTCGCGTTCATATCTTAAGCTTCAGCACGCTGAGGTAGCATATAACTTAACGGCTCCATGGCTCAATAAAGCGGGGTTTGAAAGCTTCAGATTAACGCTAAGTGTTGATAATATTTTACTATGGACTCATATGTCTGAAGACCTCGATGCTGACAGACCAACATCTCAAACGAATCTCAGAAGAACGTATCCAAAAATGACAAGATACACTTTTGGAATTATTTTCAATTTTAAATAATAGTGAAATTCGAAAATTTATCTATACATGAATACAATTAAAAATATATCGATTTTTGTTTTGGTGGTTGTTCTTTTCTCTTCATGCGAAGACTATTTAGATAAAACACCTGATTCCGATGTTACTGCCGAAGATATCTTCGGTACTTACGAATCATTTCAAGGATTTATAGATGCCAATTATGGTGAAGTAATTGAT
>JAUUZQ010000088.1 GCA_030589895.1 Bacteroidales bacterium | reverse complement strand
ATCGACAGGGTGATGATCAATAAAACACTGTTGCTGGAGCAGAGGGGTGTACAAAATATACAATTGGTTGTGAGAGATTTGGGGAGTTGAGTTGATCAGTTCGCTAATCCAATAGTCCCGATCTTTTAAGACATCCTTCTATTGATCAGACTGATATCACATCACTCTTAGATATTCTTCCTATCCGATCTACAGCTGCAACAAGGTAGTCCTTCCCATTTTTTATACCGGAATGAAGCTAAGACTGAGGGTGCTAACACATTTGTCCGTTTACGAACACCCTTGTACATTATCGTGCGAAGCTTTTTAGTGTGTAACTTTTATAATACTCAGTACGTCAAAGTAATATATTCAGTGGCATGTTTTATGCTCAGGAATACTAAATTGCAGGAAACCATGTGGAAGAATCATCTTAAAGTTACACTCAGAAACCTAGCCAAAAACAAAGCTTTTAATTTCATTAATATCTCAGGACTTGCAATCGGACTTGCCAGTTCAATTTTTATTATTCTCTATATTGTAAATGAAGTAAACTATGATCGCTTCCATGACAATGGGGATAATATGTATCGCCTGTATATTGATGGTAGAATAGCAGGTGAAGAGCTCAAGGGTGCCTGGAACAGCCCGATATTTGGTCCAACATTTTATGAGGAGATACCTGAAATCGTTAAATTTTGTAGACTGGATGCAGAGGGAAATGTCTTGATCTGGGAAGATCCATCTAAAAAACAACTTGAGGATCATGTCCTTTATGCAGATTCTACCTTTTTTGATGTTTTCTCTTTTAAGTTGATTGAGGGAGATCCTGCTTCATGTCTGAAAGAGCCAAATACTATTCTTCTTTCTGAGTCTACGGCATTACGATATTTTCCTGAGGGAGAAGTAATTGGAAAGTCAATTTATATGAACAGGGATGACAATATTTTTATTGTTACAGGAATAGTTGAGGATGCACCGATGGAGTCGCATTTGTACTATGATTTCATAGTCTCATATTGTACCATGGAGAGCAGCCGGAATACAAGCTTCTTAAGCAACAATATGTTTACTTATTATGTGCTGGAGGATGGCACAAATCCGGATGAAACAGAGGAGAAAATAAATACTTCTCTCATTGAGCATATTAGGCCTATGCTTATTCAGTTCATGGGAATTACGGTTGAGGAATTTGAGGCACAGGGTGATAAGTATGGTTTGAAATTACAGCGTCTCTATGATATTCATCTGGATCCGGAAATTGGATTGCCCAGTGACAATTGTTTTCGTCCTATTGGTAATAAGAGTTACCTCTATATTTTTGGAGTGATTGCTTTTTTCATTCTTGTCATTGCTTCTATTAATTTCATGAATTTGTCAACAGCCCGCTCAATAAGCAGGGCAAAGGAAGTTAGTCTTCGCAAAGTGGTGGGCTCAGGAAAGAAAGAACTTATCAGACAGTTCCTTCTGGAAAGTGTTGTTTTGAGTTTTATTTCAATGATTATTGCTATTCTGATTGTTGGATTACTGTTGCCAAAATTCAATCATATTACAGCAATAAATCTGGGAATGGACGACCTCTTTAACTGGTATATGTTTCCTGCATTTTTGCTCCTAACTGTATTTATTGGATTATTAAGCGGATTATATCCTTCAACCGTTCTCGCATCTTTTAAACCAATTCATGCATTAAAAGGAAAATCGACAACAAGTAATGGATCCGGTAAATTGAGAAATGTTCTGGTAATATTACAATTTACTATTTCTGTTGTTATTGTTGTTGGTACATTGGTAATCTTCTGGCAGTTCAGGTATATGTTGAACAAAGATATTGGATTCAATCAGGAGAACATGATTATATTGGATCGGGTTTATCCATTGGGAAATGATAAAATTGAGACTTTTAAGGCTGAGTTGATGAAGCATAACAGCATTGAAGCGGTGTCTAACTCAACTGCCTATCTGGGTGCCCCAAATAATAATAATGGCTACAAAATACGGGAGAAGGATGACGCAGAATTTTTTCTCTTTACCACTTTCTGGACAGATTACGATTTTCTCGATACCTATCAATTGAAGCTGGCCAATTCAGAGAGCAGGTTTCTGTCTAAGGATTTTGGATCAGACTCTTCAGCCTGTCTTATCAATGAGGCTGCAGTGAGAAAATATATGATAGAAGACCCATTGAATACAACAATTCTTTGGCCCCAGGATGATACACTCATTAGTCTCAGGGTTATTGGAGTGATGGAAGATGTGCATTATAGTTCTCTGAAGAATGAAATTGCTCCTATGATTATTTTTCTGAAACGAAATGATTGGGATTGGGTAGGCTTTCTAAATATTAGAGTGAAACCAGGAAAGGAAAATTCAAGATTAGCCCTGGAATACATGAAAAAGACCTGGAATGATTTTACTGAAGAAGAACCTTTTCAGTATATCTATCTGGATGAACGGTACGATTCATTCTATGCTGAAGAGAGAAGAACAGGTATTATCACCTTGATTTTTTCCATACTTTCTATTTTCATTGCCAGTCTTGGATTATTCGGGATGACATTGTACAACACGCAACGAAGAACGCGTGAAATAGGTATCAGAAAAGTACTGGGAGCCACAGAAAAAGGGATTATAAATATGATGGCCAAAGGAGTACTTCTATCATTGAGCTTGTCTGTACTTATTGCATGGCCATTGGCCTGGTACATGACGCGTGACTGGTTAAATGGATTTCCATATAATATTGGGTTTCAGCCAATGCTTTTTCTTGTTGCAGCTTTGTTAGCTATGGTTATTGCATTGATTACAGTGAGTCTGACGGCTTTGAAAACTGCCAGGACCAATCCGGCAGAGGCATTGCATTATGAGTAGAGGAAATAGAGTCGGTTTCCATCTGGTGAAAAGGCCGGTTCAAAATCAAATATTTTTGCATCCGAGGAGAAGGGGACTACCTCAGGTGAGGTCCAGAATCCATCTTCAAGTTTGTAGAAGTGTTATTGTTACAACTGAATACGCCGAGTAAAAAAAGAGAGTGCTGGAAGTCCAGACACTCTCTTTCTCACTAACTAACAAACTAACTGACCAACAAACAATTTATCAATCAGTATTGTTCAATAATTAGTAAAGGAAATTTAAAAAGATTTAGTGCTTTTGTGATTTGGAACTAAGATTTGTAATACATTTTTACCTCAGACACTAAGACAGACCTGTAAATTCACGGTGTATGAATTGCTGTTCATGGATATTCAATAATTCACTGGTATCGCTTCCTGATATTTTCAGACTCCCAGTACTATTCAGCTTTTTAAGCGCCTCTGCTAATATCCCGGCATTTTTGAATTCTCCACAAAAATGGACTGTACCTGAATTGTCACGTTTTACGATCCCATAGCCTATTAGAAATTAACTATTAATAACATTCATTTTGAGACAGGAGACCCCTCTATTTATCGTATTTCTTCAGTTTCTCCTGTTTTTATATTGCAACTATATTGGCGAATAACTCATATTAACGGTAATCTCCAGATCATTGGCAATTTTATTCCTTACAATCTTTGGTATCTTAATATCATAGTCTTCAGGATTAAGCTTAAATGTTGTTTTTGCAACAATTCCTCCTTTAACAACTTCAATCGTACCTTCTGTAGATAAAGTATTCGTTACACCGTGAATGGTCATATCTCCTTTCACGGTCACTTTGTATGTGCCTTTTTTACCATAGTCGACCTCATCGTTGTTTGTAATCGAGCCCTTGAACCCGGATTTAGGATATTTCTCAGATTCAACGTAGTTTTCATTAAAATGCTCCTGCATTAATTTCTTTTCAAAGTCAAAATTTATCATGGTAAGACTGATGATAACTTCCCCTGTCTCGGAATTAATTATACTTCCAGCATTATCAATTTCAGCTGTAATATCCTCAACAAGGGTATGAGAGTAAAATTTTATATTTCCTGTCTTGGTAAGAAATTTGTCCTGTGCCTGTGTATTTAGCATAAGAACTGATAAAAAGAAGAGTGCAATAATATTTTTCATGGTTCATGTTTTTTGTTGTAGCTATTATAACACTGTAGTTTATAATTGGTTCACTCTTTATCTTTTAAGGAATCAACTATTTAAGCAATGCATATCAGAACTCCGATCTCCGATCCCGGAATTCCGAACTATGAAATCTGAATTATTCTCTGAACTCCCCTTACTCCTTCATTGTAAATACCCTTGAGATATTGAATCCAAAATGAATATCTCCATCCATCCAGTTACCGGTTGTATTGCCAATAAATGCATGTTCGGTCATCCCCAGAGAGTTTGTAAATATCAGGGAGAATACGTGTCCGCCGGTTTCGATATCAAATCCAATGGAGAGGGGATTGTAGAGTGGTGTTGACAAAAATTCGTTGTCGGGCCTGAAGACATAATAGTACTCTACATTAACTGAGAGTCTGTTATTTAGCTTAATTCTCGCGCCGGTGCCTAATGAATAAAGATCATTTGGGTCCAGTTCTGAAGCTACAAGGTTCCGGTGCAGCATTGAGGGCATTAGCTGAACAGAGAGTCTGTAATTGATTTTTCGTGCCAGCAATAATTGGTTTACATATTCAAATCGATGTCCAAATTTATAGTCCCTGGTCTCATCTTGCCATTTCAAGGAATTCATATACATTCCTGATAGAAATGTGAGTGATACAGGCATATTTTTTGCGCCTGAAGATTGGCGAAGAAGACTTAGTTTTGTAAATCCGTCGTATGTTTTTTCGTAAGTTCCACGACCAAATCCAAACATTAACCAATCTGTAATACCATATTCCAGGCTAAAATGAATATTCGCCTGGTCCAGCCCCCACAGTTCATATGCTCCTGTATTCAGTCGGCCAAAGCGATGGTGGATTCTGAAATCCAGTTGCCCCTCCGGCATTCTCTCAATGGAGTGGCCGTTGAGTATCCTGGTGGCCTTGAAAGTGGCAGATGTATATTCTACAACTGTATTTTCTGCCGGGTCGTCGAGATGCTCCGCAAGCAAAGCATCAAGGTCTTGTGATAACAATGCTGTTCCTGAAAAAAGAAGGATTGACAATACTATTGTTACAAATTTGTGAATCATAACTATGGAGGTATTAATTATCAAGTTTCCCCTGGTTTATCCAGGCTTCAAACGTTATCAACTTACAATCGATCAATTGTGAGCCTCCTTTTGGCATGGGAGAGACACCCTGTTCATGCTTGAGAGTACTGAGAATAACTGAAGATTGCTCTGCAACATCAGTAAAATCTTCCAGTTTTATATTGTTACCAAATGAAGCTGCATTGAGATTTGAATGACAAGCATAACAGAATGCAGAAAGAATTGGCTGAATATCAGCAGTGTAAGAAACTGATGTTGTGTCACAATCACCGGGAAGCTCTGGAAAGAGGTACTCTTCGTTATCGTAGTAGCATCCAAATGCCATGCATCCAATAAAAATGGATAAAATAAATATTCTCATATCAGTAAAGTTAGTTTTGCATTCCTTTGTCAATCCAAATTTCAAATTTTCTTATGTCGCACTCCGATAGCGGACCGTATAATGGCATAAGTAAATATCCATTCTCAGCCCTCAGTACAGCAGGAACTGATCCGGCATTTACAGTAGCAACTAAATCGGCATAGTTTTCAATATTCACTGCTCCGGATGGTGATGTACCACTGTGACAACCAGTGCAGTTAGTTGAAACAATTGATGCCAGGTGTGTTGAATAAGTTATATCTGTTGTGTCGCAAGCCTCACCGCAAAACTCGTCCGGAGCACCCTTGAGTATCCAGTTATATATACTGTCGATTTGCGCTGTTGTAAGTGGATTGTATGGTGGGGGTGGCATTAGATTTGAAGTTTCAACTTCAGATATTGACTTGTATATTTTGCTTTTTTCAGGATTTCCGGGAATCAGTCCCTCAAGTATCCCCTGGTAATTTGTAAAATTAAACTCCTCTTCCATGGTGAAGGGGTCATGACAGTCTGTTACTCCACAGCTCGACTGCATTATTGGTAAGATATCTCTTTCGAAGCAGACATAAGGGTTTGAGTAAGGAGGAGTGATTGTATCATTGATGATTGAGTCGGGAGGTAGCTGACAGATTTTATTCACAGCACCTTGTTCTATCCATACCCTGATCAGCATCCTGTACTCTTGAGATAATGGATCATCAGGTGGCATTCGGTCATCCCCAACTGCAATTATTGTTTTATAAATTTCACTGTTATGGGGATTGCCGGATGATATTCCTTTTAAAATTCCCTCATATGAATCCAGTCTGTAGCCATCTTGTGCAGTTACATCATGACAGTCGGTAGTAGCGCAACTGGATTGGAACAGAGGAAGAATCTCTGTGTCAAAACAGACGGATCGTAGCCGTGAAATATTATCAGCTTCATGTTGACAGGAAAGGAGGGAGAACGACAAAATTGCAAGTAATCCTAAAAAGCCTCCTGAAGTTGCGGGCAGATTAAATTTGAATTTCATAAATAGCTGAGTTAGCATCAAAATTTATGATAAAAAAAGCTATTATTCAGTTATTTATAGTCAGGAAACAGGATTAAATCAATAAAATAGAATTAGTTTAAATAATGAACTGTATAGATATGTAGATTTGTGTATTTTATCATTCCATCATTCTACGTCTTCCCTCATTGAGGTATTAAAGCATTATCGCCCTTATGTCACTTTGCTCATCAGAACCAAACTTACCTGCGTTTGTCTCACATTGTCGCATTGTCACATCAACTCATTCTGCCATTTCAAATTTATAAATCGTCTTCGTATAATACTTCTCTCCCGGCTGAAGAATTGTATTCGGGAAATTAGCCTGGTTTGGTGAATCGGGATAGTGTTGAGTTTCCAGGCAGAGACCGGCGTTTTTTATATAGGTAGTTTCTCCTGAAACCAGTGTGCCATCGAGAAAGTTACCGGTATAAAACTGTATCCCGGGTTCGGATGTCAGGACTTCTAATGTTCTTCCTGTTTTAAGGTCTTCGAGGACTGCTATGGAGATAAGCTCATTATTTTCCCTGTCGAGTACGAAGTTATGGTCATAACCACCAGCCGTTAGTTCAATCTCATTTCCGATTGCTTTTGCTTTCCTGAAATCGAAAGGAGTTCCTTCAACTGCTGCAATTTCTCCCGTTGGGATCAAGCCTTCATCTACAGGGGTGTAGGCAGACGCATTAATGGTGAGGAGATGGTCGAGTATGGTTCCTTTGCCAGCAAGATTAAAATAGGTGTGGTTGGTTAGGTTTACCGGTGTTGCTTTGTCTGTAGTTGCCCAATAGGTGATTTCCAGTTGCATTTCTACCAATTCGTACAGTACAGTAACATCCAGGTTTCCGGGATATCCCTCTTCCATATCTATGCTCAGATATTTCAGCTGAAGACCCTCTCCATTTTTGGTATCTACAATTTCGGCATCCCACACTACATCATCGAATCCGATAATTCCGCCGTGCAATGTATTCTCACCATTGTTTATTGCGAGGGAATAGGTTTCTCCATCAAGATCGAATGATCCTTTGGCGATCCTGTTTCCAAATCTGCCAATAAGGGCCCCAAAATTAGGGTGTCCGGCCAGGTACTGCTCCAGGTTGTCAAAGCCAAGGGTGATATTTCCCATATTACCATCCTTATCAGGTGTATTGATCTCAGTTACTATACCACCAAAATTTGTAATCTTCAGCATGATCCCTGCATCAGATTTCAATGTAAATATCGAGATACTGTCGCCATTGGGCATCAATCCAAAAAATGCTGAAGTGATATTTTTTTCTGCTATGGTTTGTTCTTCAGTTGTCTTGGTTTTACATCCCGTGATAATAATAGTGAGCAATAGCATTGCCGCAAATGGGCTTAATAAAGATCTGATTTTCATAGTGATAAGTTGATTTTTAATTATGAAACTATAATTATTTTTAATTTATGATGATATGCAATTTATCACATATCTACCTATACCTAGATATTTCTCCCAACATATTTTGAGATGATGCATGCCTCATCTCCTACCACAAACTTCGGATTGGCTTAATGGTTACTATTTACTTTCAAACTCCATCCTCTCTCCCCTAATCATTTCATTAAACAGGCCGTTCTTAAACACAAGTTGTCCATTGATAAAGGTATGGGTTACACGGGTATGGAAAACTTGTCCAACCAGGGGTGTCCATTTACATTTATAATAGGTATTCTTGTGGGAGACGGTCCATTCCCATTTTGGATCCACCATTACCAGGTCTGCTTTGTATCCTGGTCTGATAAATCCGCGATCCTTGACATTAAAGAGTTTTGCCGGAGCATGACACATTTTCTCCACCAGCTTCTCGACGGTCATTTTTCCCTCATGGACAAATTCCATCATTGCGGTAAGGGCATGCTGTACCATTGGACCACCTGATGGAGAATCAAAATACCTGCTCTGTTTCTCCTCAATGGTGTGTGGTGCATGGTCGGTAGCGATCACATCCAGGCGATCATCCATCATAGCCTGAAATAAGGCATTTTTGTCGGATTCTTTTTTGACGGCCGGATTCCATTTTACCAATGGTCCTTTTGCTTCATAGTCTTTATCGCTGAACCACAGGTGATGTATGCATACCTCGGCTGTAATTTTTTTGTCCTCAATAGCTCCTTTTTCAAACAGAGCCAGTTCCTTTTCCGTGCTTAAATGCAGGACATGAAGTCGCGTGTTATGCTTTTTGGCAAGTTCAACTGCCAGCGAAGAAGATTTATAGCATGCTTCTTCACTTCTTATGTTTGGATGGCAATGTACAGGAACTTCCTCCCCATATTTTTCCTTATATATACGTATATTTTCCTGTATAATTCCCTCATCTTCACAGTGTGTTGCAACAAGGGTAGGAGCTTCACTAAAAATTTTCTCCAGGGATTCCTGTTTGTCAACAAGCATATTCCCGGTTGATGAGCCCATAAAAACTTTAATGCCACAGTTTCTGCTTGGGTCAAGCTTCTTTACTTCTTCAATATTATCATTTGTAGCGCCAAGGTAGAAAGAGTAATTGGCGAAAGATTTCTTTTCAGCAATGTCATATTTTTTTTCCAGTTCCTCTATTGTGATAGCCTGTGGTTTTGTATTTGGCATCTCCATATAGGAAGTAACACCACCAGAGACAGCTGCTTTGGATTCAGTAAAAATATCGGCTTTATGCGTTAGTCCCGGCTCACGGAAATGCACCTGATCGTCGATAACCCCGGGAAGCAGGTACTCACCTTTTGCATCAATCACAATGGCATAATCAGAATCAAGCTCCGGTTCTCCTTCACCAATGGCTTGTATGATGCCGTGACGGACAACCACAAAGCCGTTTATGATGGTTCCTTCGTTGACTATAAGCGCGTTTTTTATCAGGTAATTGTTCATGTTCTTATATATATAGGGAGTGCAAGGTACGAAAAAGGAGGGAGGGCTTGGCACCTATATTAGAGATTTTACACCCTTTAAAAACTTTTTGATATGGTATAAATGAGCCATATTTGAATTATGAAAGCAAGTTAGAATATGCAGATCAACAACTATAATTGATTTTTAGCCTGGTTTTTCAATTGTAATAAATTCTTTTAAATCGGATTTAAGAATCCATTCCAGTTCAGCAAAGTTCTTCTCTCTGGTTTCAGTAAAAAGAAATGCAAAAACCGGATACTGTTTAAAATCAACCTTCCTGAACTCCAGCACCTTTTCAAATTTTGAATATAACTGTTCATAGTCAAAAGATTTAATTTTATTGGTATCGATGTCTGTTGAATTATCAAGTACAACAATGCTATATAGTTTTCCCTCTTTGCCTTGCAAAATCTCTGACCAATCAGGGCGTGAGTGAGAAAAATAATAGAGATAGGGATTGAATCCATATGCAAAGGAGGTAAGATCAGCAGTTGTACACCATCCTCCAAACCTCATGGCATTAATCTCCACCGGCACTATTATGCCTTTCTTGTTGCGACGAAGCTCAGCATGTATGGGGAAATTGGTGACATCAGCAAGACCTCCGATTTTGCTTAGAAAAGCTGTGAATTGCTCCAGGTACTTTTCTATAATTTCTTTTGATGAGATGTATACCCTGTCACTCACATCTTCTCTGGAGGAGAAGTAATGCTGACAGATATTAAGAATGACAGGTGTACCTGAGGCATCAAAATAGGCGTCAACAGCAAACTCATCACCCTCAATACACTCTTCAATAATAAATGAAGAGGTATCCATGACTTCCCGGGGATAGATATCTTTTAGCTCTTGCAATTCAGATTGGATAGATTGCTTTGCTTTTTCCCATTCCCACTCTTCTGCTATTTTATATACACCCATACTGAAAAACCCAACTGAGGGTTTAATAATAAAGGGTCTGGGTATATTACGGATCTCTAAATCATCGAGTTCATCCAATAACACTTCTTGAAAGCTAAAGTCAGGATAGATCGGTTTAAGAAGGTTTCGAAACCGGACTTTGTTTTTAAACAAATTTATCTTTTGTGGAATACCCGTAAATTCGAGGTGTCTGGCTATCCATCCAAGAGAATTTTCAGATGTAGTGTAGATTTGAATCTGATTGGATTGCTTCACCTTTTCTATAAGGTCCTCCTCTTCAATAAGATAATTTTCTCCATTAAAGCCAAGATCCTGCACATATTTTGAATTTACAAGTGGGAGTTTATTCTCTCGGATTGTTTTCAGTAAGAAATCTGATACGTACGGCTTATCTAAAAAAATCATGCAATGTGATGCTTTATGGTTTAAAATCGGTATTTGTTGTTTGCTTACAATATTGCAGATTTCTCCAGCAACCATTTCCATACAGGTATGATATGAATGTTTTTCCCTTCCATTTTAATGAGATCTTCCTGGTCAAATGTCAGTAATAATCCCTCTTTAAGTTGGTGTGTCTCCAAAGCTTCAAGGATGCCATTTATTTCTCTCTTTTTATTATCCAGGTTAAGTTCATAGCACACTTGTATAGCCTGTGTTATTGTATTTCCATTTTTTACCAGGAAATCACATTCATATTTTCCTTTATGATAATAGATATCTCTATCTTCTCTTCTTAGCTGAATAAATACTGTGTTTTCCAGAATTCTGCCTTTATTTTCAGAAAAAGAAAATGCGTTTTGTCCAATTATTGCATTGTCAACACAATAGAGTTTTTTTGGAGCAATGATCTGTTTCTTAATGGAATAATCAAATTTTCGTATGGCAAACAGTAAGTATGCCTGCTCAAAGTGGTCAATAAACTGACTTATTGTGTTTGCAGAACCAACTCCAATTAAGGTTTTGAGTTTATTGTATGATGTTTCTTTTCCAATATTTGATATGGCATAGTGCAAGAGTGTTTTTATTGCAGTTTCGTTTCTCAATTCATTGCGTTGCATGATATCCCTGTAAAAAATATCCAGAAAGAGATTTTTCAGGATCTCAGGATCATCTGATTTCAGGTATTCAGGGAACCCCCCTTTTTTAAGGTACTCTTCGAAAAGTGCAATGTTGTGTTGTTGTTCTCTAAGTTTCAGGAATTCGGTGTAAGAGAAGGGGTATAGCTCTTTTGTTATATGTCTTCCTGTAAGTTTGGTTCCCAGCTCTTTGCTTAGCATGGTTGCATTGCTCCCTGTTATAATTACTTTTTCATCCTTGTCAACCAGTTGTCGAACGTATCTTTCCCATCCCTGTATGTTTTGAATTTCATCGAAGAAATATGTTCCCTCTTTTCCTGCAACTTCCTTGAATATATCTTCCAGCTTTAGAAAATCTTCAAGTTCAAACCCTGTTAAATTGATATCTTCAAAATGGACATAGTATATAGTTTTTATATCCTTAAGGTATTGTCTGGCAAGGGTTGACTTTCCGCACCTTCTGATTCCTGAAATAATAGTAGCGAATTTTGGCAGAAGTTTTACTTCCGGGTCTCTTATTATTCCCAGGTCTCTTTTTAAATCATCCTGTTGCTTTAATACGGCTTTTTTTAGTTCATCTCTGAGTATCATTACGAATAGTTTATATTACAAATATACAATAGTTTATATTAGTAATGCAAAAATTACGAAATAAAAAATGAAACGAATATGATTTTTTTATCTGATTATTCGGATGAATATTCTGTTCGGCTTTCCTGAAACAAGTCCAGGATGACTGTGAAACAAGTTCAGAATAACATTTTTCAGTTTCAGATTTACGCTTTTCCTTTTTCCTTTTACCTTTTCACTTCCCCTTCTCATACCTCCTGAACCAGCTCCCCACCTTCATCCTGATCACCCCAAAGATTGCTTCACTCACAATTCCGCCACTCATTTTCGAGCTTCCTTCTTTCCTGTCGGTGAATATAATAGGGACTTCCCTGACATCGAAGCCAAATTTCCATGCAGTAAATTTCATTTCAATCTGGAAGGCGTAGCCTTTGAATCTGATACTATCGAGATCAATAGTCTCTAATACACTTCTTTCATAACACACAAACCCGGCAGTGGCATCACGCACCTTCATACGTGTAATCATGCGCACATATACTGAAGCGAAATAGGAGATAAGTACCCGGCTCATGGGCCAGTTCACCACGTTTACTCCGGAGATGTAGCGCGAACCTATAGCCAGATCTGCTTTTTCATTTTCGCAGGCATTAAATAGCTTGATTAGATCGTTAGGATCATGGGAGAAGTCGGCATCCATTTCATTGATGAACTGATATCCTTGTTTAAGCGCCCATTTAAAACCCATTATATAGGCAGTTCCAAGACCAAGTTTTCCTGAACGTTCAAGGATATGGAGTCTCCCCTTAAACTCTCCCTGAAGTCTCTTAACAATTGCTGCAGTTCCATCAGGAGAGTTATCGTCAATGACCAGTAAATCTACTCCAATCGGCAAGTCAAGTACTGCCCTGGCAATATTCGCAATATTCTCTTTCTCGTTATATGTTGGTATAATTACCAGTTTTTTACCCATTTCATCTCAATTAGCGATAACAAAAGTAGTATTTTTAATTCTGGAAACACTGTACTATCTTTTCCTTTCATTATCTTATTTAAAACTACAAGGCGCAGTATTCAAATCTAAGTTCGTTCGTGTTCTTTTATCCTGAACTTGTTTCACTCTATATATCCGTCACTTGTTTTAGGAGGATAAGAAGACAAGAGAACAAGTTATTGAAACAATTTTCAAATTTAATAAGGATGTTAACTGGCTGACGAAGATTATCATAATGATTATAGGAAAAAAATCTTTTAACTATTTTTAAGAAAATGTTTGGTGGGAATAATATTACATCTATATTTGCACCCCGTTTGAGTAATGCAGTATAGCAGTATAGACAACGGAACGTTCTTAATAGAGATTGAAAATGCAAAGGCAGTTGAGGTTTAGCTGTTGATAAAGCACAGGATCAGGTTTTTTTAATAAAATATTTACATTGTAATTAACTGATTTTTAACGTTTAGAAAAAAAAGATAAAATTTTTCATAATTTTATTTGGAGAATAGAAAATAAACTACTTATCTTTGCATCCGCTTAGAAAAACAAGCGACGATCTTTTTAAGATTTTTTGATAAGAATTTTGTTTGGACGAAAGATATTATTTACTATCTTTGCAGTCCGAAAAAAATATAAAGAAATAGTTCTTTGAAGGTATTGAAGTAAGAATAGGTAAAATAAAGCAACCAGAAATTCCAATTTTTGGAGTGAATAATCTTGAGTTAATATTTAATTTTTTAATTACAACGAAGAGTTTGATCCTGGCTCAGGATGAACGCTAGCGGCAGGCCTAACACATGCAAGTCGAGGGGTAACGATGGAGCTTGCTCCAGGCGACGACCGGCGCACGGGTGAGTATCGCGTTTGTAACCTACCTTTAACTGGAAGATAGCCCGAAGAAATTCGGATTAATATTCCATAACACTATAGT
>JAUUZQ010000132.1 GCA_030589895.1 Bacteroidales bacterium | reverse complement strand
TTTCAAACTTTCCCGGAGCAATATGTTTAGAGAAATTACTCATTTCAACTGTTCTCCTTACAATAAATCTTGCCAATCCTGTAGATTCAAATCTCTCGGATCCTTCACCTTGTCGACTGAGATTCAATGTAGTAGCTGTAACAGATTTTGCTTTTTTAGATAGCTTCAGGGTAATAACCATGATCATGCCTGCTGCAATAAGGAAATACAGAGGAGTCTTTACTTTCTCGGCCTCAAGTGCGGTCATCATTAAACCAGATGGGTCTGCACCACCTGATGCTGTAAATGCCTGAAATGACTTGAATCCGGCGATGGGTACACCAATAAAATTGACCAGGTCGTTTCCGGCAAAGGCCATTGCCAGCGCAAATGTTCCAATTAACACTGTTATCTTCAGTACATTAACCTTGGTGAACATGATAAGTGTCTGAAAAATCACAGTCCACCCAAAGAAACTTATAAGCAGGATTTTTAATGTATTCTCATTGAGGTAAACCAATATATCATCTGATATTAGGGTAGAGCCTTTTGCGCCTTTTATCAGTAGGAAGTAGAGGATAGTTGTAATGGCAAATCCGCCCCATATTCCTCCCCAGAACCTGTTTGTTTTTATATAGTTGAAGGAGAAGGCAAACCTAACGATTCCCATTACTATCAATCCGACCGTAAACGCAATGACCACCGAGAGCAAAATACCGGTTATAATCAGCATGGCACTATCGGTATTGATATATTTACTCATTTCAGAGTAATCACCACCTGAACGTGCAATTTTAAATATGGCAATTGCAACGGAAGCACCAAGAAGTTCAAATACGATAGATACCGTTGTTGATGTTGGAAGTCCAATTGTATTGAAGAAATCCAGTAACAATATATCTGTCATCATCACTGCCAGAAACAGCACCATTATGTTCTCAAATGAAAATTGGCCCGGATGAAAAATTCCCTTTCGTGCTACTTCCATCATTCCCTGTGAAAACACAGCACCTACCAGAACACCTACTGCTGCTATAAGAAGAATTATTTTGAATGAAGCGGCTTTAGATCCGATAGCGGAATTTAGAAAATTTACTGCGTCATTACTAACTCCTACGATGAGGTCTGAAATAGCAAGTAGAAAAAGAACGGCAACGATTAAGATATAATATGTTTCCATTGATCGGGAATTTTATTTGATCAAAAATAGTTTTATTAAGTCGATCGAATATTAAGTAAACGTTAATTAATAGTAAAAAAAAAGAGGTTTTTAGTGAAGATTTATTAGCTATGTCAATGTATGCATGGATACTAAGTCATAATAAAATAATTCATATTTTTAGGAACTCAAATATTTTGAATTTTAGTAATGAAAGAAACCAGGATCGGATCACAATTAAAAATTGCACTCCTTCAAACAGATATTGTTTGGGAAAATAAAAAAGCCAACTTCTCTTTTATCGGAGATGCTATTGATAAACTGGAGGAACCTGTTGATCTCGTTGTGCTTCCGGAAACTTTTACGACTGGTTTCTCAATGAATGTTGCAAAGATTTCGGATGCCGGTGAGGAAACCTTAAGCTGGATGAAGCAGCTCTCAATATCTAAAGGTATTTCAATAGCAGGAAGTGCAATTATTCAAGAGAAAGGTCTCTTTTATAATCGGCACTATTTTACAGACAAGGATGGTGCTTGTAGCCATTACGATAAAAAACATCTGTTCAGGATAGAGCAGGAACAGGATTATTTTACGCCTGGTAGTCAGAGGATTATTGTTAGCCTTGGTGCTTTTAGAATCCTGCTTCAAACTTGCTATGATTTAAGATTCCCTGTATTTAGCAGATATAAGGGGGACTATGATGCTATTCTTTATGTTGCCAACTGGCCGGCATCAAGACAGCATATCTGGGAGACCCTGATCAAGGCCCGGGCAATTGAAAACCAGGCCTACGTTATGGCTGTGAACAGATCCGGAGTTGACGGGGATGGACTGGCTTATGCAGGGGGAAGCTGTTTAATTGAACCACAGGGCAAGGTAAAAGCAATACTTGACAATGCTCCGGGAAGCTTGATTTCGACGATGAATATTGATGAAGTAAAGAAATTAAGAGAGGCTTTTCCTGTGTATGAAGATGCAGACAGATTCAGTCTTGATTAAGTGTATTTTTTAATGTCCGCAGCTACAGCCACCGCCACCATCATCATTCGAATGATCATCGCAGCTGTTGCAATCATCACCTCCATGAACATGTCCGTGTGAAAGCTCAACATCAGTAGCTTCACGAACATCAGTTACTTCACCTTTGAAATGCAGATCGGCACCTGCCATTGGATGATTGAAGTCCATCTTGACATTCTCGTCATCAATTTCAAGAATTTTCCCGTTTAAGCGACGACCATCATTGTCCATCATAGGAACCATATTTCCTATCTGCAGCATATTTTCATCAACTTTACCTTCATGCTCAAAAATATTCTTTGGAACATTCACAACTGCATTTTCAACTTTTGGTCCGTATGCATCTTCAGAATTTAGCCCAAATTCAAACTTCTCGCCTGTTTTCAGTCCGGAAAGGTGCTCTTCAAATTTTGGCAAAAGGTTTCCGCTGCCAAAGAGAAAGGTAAGTGGATTGGCTTCTTCAACTTGCTCAACAATGCTTCCTGTATTGGAATCTTCCCGTAATTCGTAGATCAGTGATACTATTTTCTTATCTGTAATTTCCATATCTGTTTTTTAAAATTGACCACAAAGAAAAGAATTTAATTGTGAATATAAAAGGGAATGGGTCCCGATAGCTGTTGGGAAGGATGAGGAGAATTTGAGAAGCTGCGAATGGGTGGAGGTAGATCTGTCCAGTCCAAAAGCGTCCTGCATCAATATTTGTGAGTGAGAAATATTTATTTTGAAGAAGAAAAGTTGGATTTTCTGTCTACTTTTATTTTGAATTATAATTAGTGCATCTTTTAAATGGGATGCACCAGGCGAAAAGATTTGAATATATGACAATTCTAATAACAGGAGCCAGTCGGGGTATCGGGGCGCAGTTGGCCTTGGAGCTGGCAAAAGACAAACACAAGCTTATATTACTATCCAGAAACAAACCAAATCTTGACAAGATAACGAAAGGATGTAATGAGCTGGCAGGGGAGGAGTTAGCTTTTTCAATGGTCTATGATTTAAAGGAGATTGAAGCTTCACCTGAGGGTTTTACTGATTTACTGAAACAGCTGACACCAGAGCTGGACTGTTTGGTCAACAATGCGGGAACCCTAATTAGAAATCCTTTTGAAGAAATACCGATCAAAGATTCGAAAGAACTTTTTGATGTCAACTTTTTTGCTCCGGCAATGCTGATCAAAGCAACGCTTCCATTTTTAAAGGAATCTGATAACGCTTCTATCGTGAATGTCATATCCATGGCTGCTGTTCAGGGGAGCTCAAAATTTTCCGGGCTATCTATGTATAGTGCGAGCAAGGGGGCATTGGCTACTCTGACAGAATGTTTAGCTGAGGAATTTATCGAATACAATATTCGGGTAAATGCACTGGCTTTTGGTGCTGTTCAGACAGAGATGCTTGCTGAAGCTTTCCCTGGTTATGAAGCCCCAACTACAGCAAAAGAGATGGGAAAATTCTTCAAATGGTTTGTATTGGAAGGCTCAAAACATTTCAATGGGAAGTTGCTGCCGGTTTCTGTTTCAACTCCTTAATATGTTTTTAACTGCGTTTTTAATCAAGATTATTCAAATCCAGTCCGGCTACAAAATTTTCCTCTGAGTATTCTTTTGCTTTGATATTTCCTTTCATAAGCATGACACCGTTCTCTGCCAGGGCACGCATTTCATCTTCACCCGGATATATAAATACCGGAGCAATAAAGGAGACATGCTCCTTTATATATCCTGTCAAATCAGGGTTGTGGGCAATACCACCTGTCAGGATGATGGCATGGACTTCTCCTGAGAGTACGGCAGATTGTGCCCCAATCTCCTTGCTTATCTGGTAAGCCATTGCCTGTTGGAGTAATCGCGCTTTCTTATCTCCGCGTCTGGCATTTATCTCCAGCTTATGGGCATCATTCGACCCTGTATAAGCTATTAAACCTCCATTGCCGACAAGCATTTTTCTCACCTGTTCATGTGTTAGTTCATTTCTGAAGCAATATTCAATAAGTGATCCGTTTGGTAATGATCCGGACCGCTCCGGACCAAATGGGCCGTCTCCGTCGAGACCATTATTTACATCGATCACCTGACCGTTTTTATGGGCTCCAACGGATATTCCACCACCCAGATGCGCAATGATCAGATTTAAATCCTCGTAATTCATTCCGCACGAACGGGCATATGTTCGTCCTGTGGCTTTCTGATTTAAAGCATGGAAAATGGAAACTCTTTTAATTTCCGGATGACCTGTAATCCTGGCAACATCCTGCAATTCATCAACTCCAACCGGATCGGCAATATAAGCTTTGGCCCTGGGGAAGTTCTTGCAGATTTCGTTAGCCACTAAACCACCCAGATTGCTGGCATGTTCACCACGAATTCCCTCGTGCAGATCTTTGATCATCTCATCGTTAACTTCGTATATTCCGGACAGTATGGGTCTTATAATTCCTCCCCGTCCAATCACAATTTTTATCTGATCAAAAGGAATGTCATTATCACGAACTTCTTTCAGTACAAGGTTCATCCTGAATTCTAACTGATCAGTGATTTTTTCAAATTCAGTCAGGTCATCAGCACTATGCAAAATGGTTTTTAAGAATACAGGAATAGTTCCGATTGAAACTGCAATTTTTGTTGATGTAGAGCCCGGATTTATAGCCAGAATATAATTATTTTCCATTATAAAATTCAGATTTAAATGTTTAGCTAATATTTATCACAATTAGTATAACTGTTTATAAAGGCTAAAATAGCTTTTTATATTAATTGCGACACACACATCATCTCAGTTGTAAAAATCCCTTAAAATAGCTTTATATACTTATTTAAAGCTATATTTTCATCGCTTGTTACTCATGCTGATGCAGCTGCCAGTAAAATCGAATCAAATTTGGCTTGTTCAGAATCGGATCTTGATGTTAGCACAATAGGGGCAGATGCGCCGACAATCATTGATGCAACTTTTGAATTCGCAAAAAACACAAGGCTTTTATAAAGGACATTTCCCACTTCTATATCAGGCATGAGCAGCAAATCTGTGTCACCGGCAACCTCGCTTTTTATTTCTTTCAGCCGTGCACTTTCAATACTTACTGCATTATCAAAAGCAAGAGGTCCGTCGACCAGACAATTTCTGATCTGGCCTCTTTGGTTCATCTTTGACAATAGTGCAGCATCGAGTGTGGCCTCCATACTTTGATTTACCTGCTCAATAGCTCCCAAAACTGCTACTTTCGGTTCGGGATATTCCAATTTATTCATGATAGCAACTGCATTGTTCAGTATGCCAATCTTTTCGTCCAGATTTGGTGCAATATTCATTGCCACGTCTGTCACAGCAAGTAATTTATGGTAGGCCTCAATTTCAAACAGTGCGACATGAGAAAGCAATTTTCCTGTTCTAAGACCATACTCCTTATTTAATACAGCCCTTAGAAGATCAGAAGTTCCCACTTTACCTTTCATCAATACATCTGCCTCACCATTATGGACTATTTTTACGGCGAAATGTACTGCCTTAACAGGGTCCTTTATGTCGTGAAATTCAATACCTTTTAAACTGATATCCATCACCTGGGCCAGCCCCATGGTCTTGACTTTATCACCAACAAGTACCGGCACTATTACTTTCTCTTCAAAAGCTCTTACAACCGCCCCCAATGAGTGAGCATCCTCCGATACTGCAAGTACAAGTTTTTTAGGTTTGCCTGTTTTGGGAAGGAAATTTCGCAACTCCTCCAGTTTTGTTAGCATAATTCTTCGGCTAATTTTATAAATATTGTTATTGAAACCATTTATTTAATGCGACAATGTGATAATGCCACAATAATCTACCATTCACCCTTTCATTCTTTCATCCATTCTGCAAATAAACGCAAAAGCAAACTGTAAGTTCACTCTGCACCTATGATATTAAACACATTTCTCTACAATCTTGTATGTATCCGACGCTATCAGTAATTCTTCATTTGTTTTGATAACTGCTGCATATACTTTTGAATCAGGTTTACTGATTATTTTGTCTTCCCCTTTTACACCATGATTGGCTACCTCATCGAATAGCAGTCCCGTGTACTCCATATTTTGCAGTATCATCCGACGAATATTGAAATCGTTCTCACCAACGCCTCCAGTGAAAATAATACAATCTACTCCATTCATAACTGCTGCATAAGCTCCAATGAATTTTTTCACCCTGTAGGCATACATGGTTAATGCAAGTGAGGCCAATTCATTACCTTCATAATAAGCCAGCTCAAGATCCCGCATATCACTGGAAATTTCGGAGATACCCATCATCCCGCTGTTCTTATTGATCACGTTACTAATCCCTCTAAGGCTTAAATGCTCTTTGTCAGCAAGATAAAGAAGTACACCCGGATCAATATCTCCTGTACGTGTTCCCATAATCAAGCCGTCCACAGGAGTAAATCCCATGGATGTATCCATTGATTTACCATATTCAATTGCAGCGATAGAGGCTCCATTACCCAGGTGACAAGTAATCATTTTCATATCGCGGGTATCTTTTCCAATGACCTTACTGGCAACGCGTGAAACGTACTTGTGACTGGTACCATGGTAGCCATACTTCCTGATCTTATACTTTGTATAGTATTCCCTTGGAATGGCGTACATATATGCATGCGGTGGCATGGTTTGGTGAAATGATGTATCGAAAACAGCTATCTGGGGCACACCGGGCATTAAGTTTTCTACTGACATAATTCCTTTGAGGTTGGCAGGATTATGAAGGGGAGCCAACTCAATATTGGCTTCAATATCCTGTATTACCTCCTTGGTAATCAGTACACTTTCAATATATCCCTCTCCACCTTGCACCACACGGTGACCAACAGCCTTTATGTCTTTTACATCTTTAATTACACCATGTTCCTCATGTGTTAAGAGCTGAAATACCTTATTAATACCTATGGTATGATCAGGAATACCCATCACCTCAATATATTTCTCCTTGTCAGTTGGTTTATGTGTGATTTTGGCATCGTTAAATCCAATTTTTTCTACCAGACCTTTTGCGATAACTTTTGTCTCTTCGGTCATATCGAAGAGCTGGTATTTTATGGATGAACTACCGCAATTTAGTACTAAGATTATCATGCTTGATATATATTGAATTTATTTTTTTAATCCTGATGCCTGGTTTGATGTAATAGCTACCAGGTTCACAATGTCACTAACTGAGCACCCTCTTGAAAGATCATTGATAGGTGCAGCCATTCCTTGAAGTATTGGACCAATGGCTTCTGCATGTGCCAGTCTCTGAACTAGTTTGTATGCAATATTCCCTGTATTTAAGTCAGGGAAGATGAGCACATTTGCTTTGCCTGCAATCTCACTCCCTGGAGCTTTCTTAGATCCGATGGCCTCTATCAGGGCTGCGTCGATCTGTATCTCTCCGTCGATATTAAGACTGGGATCCATCTCTTTTGCTATCCTGGTTGCATTGATAACTTTGTCGACCATTGGATGATTGGCACTGCCTTTTGTAGAAAAGCTTGTCATTGCAATTCTTGGTTCGAATCCGAGTATCGTTCTTGTTGTAGCAGCAGTTGCTACAGCTATTTCGGCAAGTTCATTTTCAGTTGGATCTGGGTGTACTGCGCAATCTGCGAAGACAACAATACCATCTTCACCAAACTCTTTGTCTTTTAGTATCATGATAAATGATCCGGATACCACACTGATGCCAGGCATTGTTTTTACGATCTGAAAAGCAGGTCTGAGTACATCAACTGTAGCGTTCTTTGCCCCGGCTACTTCACCGTCGACATCACCTGCCTTGATCATTAATACTCCCAGGTATAATGGGTCCTCAACCAATTTCTTTGCCTCCTCCATGGTCATGCCTTTTTCTTTCCTGAGGGAAAAGAGAAGTTTTGCGTACTCTTCCTTCTTTGCATGCTCTTTAGGATTAACTAAATCAGCTTTCCCCAGGTTTTTCAGACCATATTTTTCAGCCTTTAACATGATTTCCTTAGGATCACCTAAAAGTGTAATATGAGCCAGTTTTTCTCTGATAATTTGATCAGCAGCCAATATGGTTCTCTCTTCATCGCCCTCTGGTAAGACAATCTTTTTGCAGTTCTCACGGGCGTTTTGACGTAATTTCTCTATTAAATTCATTGAAAATCAGATGTTTAATTAAAATTGAAAGAATTACTAAAATTAACTAAATTCTAGAAATTTACACTATGTAATTTAATGATATACATCATGTTTTTGAAGAATGCGACAATGCAACAATGCAACAATGCGATAATGCGACAATGCAGCCAGGCTTTATTATTTTAATGAGGCAATTGTTTCTTCTTCTAAATATTACTTGTAGTTAAACAATTCATACACAATTTGGTTAAAGATATATTAGTTGTGTGCACTCGAATTTGGAACTTTGAATCTTGAACTATTGAACTTTGAACTCTGAACTTAATATTATGGAACTACAAAAACTATTTACTTTACTTTGGGAGCAATATTCTAATGAGAATCCTTCTGTAAAAAAGATACATGAGCTCTTTAAGGCTGAAGATGAAGAGATTGTAAATGATCATATTGCCTTTAGGACATATAATGACCCCAGGATTAACATTGAGAAACTGGCTCAGTCTTTTTTGA
>JAUUZQ010000133.1 GCA_030589895.1 Bacteroidales bacterium | reverse complement strand
TATAGAGGCTCAAATAACTATCCTTTTGGTGCAAGCGAAGCTAAAACTTGTAGTGACATACCAAACCGAAACAAAACATGGTGAATTACAATTTTATTAAATGGACTATTTCAGCAAACCCTAATTAGGTCAAACTAGCAATAAGAAATATGATAACAGCTACTGATACAGCAACCAATAGTACCTCAAATATATTCATCAATCTGGTCTTGGTAATCAAATTCTTCATGTAGTTAATCTTGCTGGCAATAGTTAGCTATTTTTACAATTCAAATTTATACCTATGTTTGCTACTTGTAGTGATAATTTGTTTCGAATTGTTTTGATTCTAAATCAATTGATATTGATATTGTAGCACCTAGTTTAAAAAATGTTGCAAGCGCTACATGGATTAAGGTGTATTCAATTAACTTTAAGGCTATTAAAATAGCTAATGTACTTCAAACTCAAGCAGAAATATGTATAGACTAGTAATCACTTTGAGTTTGCTAATTTCTTTCTTGTCTGCAAATTTTTCGCAGGAGATTTCATTGAAGTTTAATCACCTGTCACGAAACGATGGCCTCTCATCCAACAGAGTCAATTACATCTTTGAAGACAGTGATGGATTTATGTGGTTTGGAACAGAAGACGGGCTGACTAAATATGATGGCTATTCATGTACGGTTTATAGAAATGATCCGAATAATGCAACAAGTATTCGATACAACACTATTGATGTTATTGTAGAGGACACATTAAGTAAAAACCTGATTATTGCAACACCAGGAGGTTTGGTTTACTTTGACCAGAGCATTGAGGAATTCAGAACTATATTTGACAAAGAATTGAGGATTTCAAACAGGAGAAATTTCGGAATCTCATCTATGGTTTTTGACCAAAATAACTATCTCTGGATAGATTCTCCGAAGGGATTATTTAGAGCTGACCTTGAGAATATGGCCATTACAAATTATTTTGTAAAATATCCGGAGGTGGCAAAATCTTTTCTAAATTCAAATATCATCTCACTCACCTGCTTGAATGATGGAATAATTGGTATTGGACACGAGGAAGGGCTTGAGCTATTCGATCCAGTAACAAATACCATAACTTCTTTTCACCCAGAAGCTCAAATAAAAGACGTCGAGGCAATTTTTCGTGACAACAATATGGGTATGTGGATTGGATCTAATGTTTCTGGTCTTTATTATTTTCCAAATCCTGATCAGGATAGTTTCCGGCATTTTAGTAAAGAAAGTGGACATCTTCTAGAGAACAGGGTTCATGGGATTATTGAGATGGAAACCGGCAGCCTTGTCATTATTGTCAGGGATGGAGGTTTACATATCTACAACCAAAAGCTGAAGCAATTTAATAATTACATACCTGACATACACGATGATAAAAGTATAAATAGTAAAGCGGTAATATCCCTGACTAAAAGCTCTCAGGGAATTATTTGGATAGGAACATATAATAGCGGGGTAAATTATATTGATCAAAAGAACAAAAAGTTTGAACACTTCAAGGTGGATTTCAGTCAGAACGGATTATTTAATAATAATATAAGAGCTCTTTATGAAGACCGCGAAGGTTACATTTGGATTGGAACCAAGGAAGAGGGTGGATTAAGCAGGTTTGACAGGAGGACCAAAACATTCAAAAATTATAAGCAAACAGATCAGGCAGAAGGGTTAAATGATGATTATATATTCTCCATATCTGAATTAGATTCAGATCACCTTTTAATTGGGACGTTTACAAATGGCATGGCTGTTTTTAATAAGAAAACTGAAACCTTCAGATATTATGTCAATGATCTAGTCAATCCATCTTCTATTAATCGTGACCGGATTCATGTTATATATCGGGATTTAGAAAGTAGAATATGGGTAGGTGGTCAAAGTTTTTTGCAGGAATTTGAACCCATATCGGGAAATTTCAGGACTATACCGGAAGTTCGGAGTGCAAAATGTATGGAAGATGAAGATATGGAAAAAATATGGGTAGGCACTAGTATAAATGGTGTTTACCTATTTAATAAAACTGAGAATAGTTTCAAGCATTTTAGATATGATCCTGAAGACAATAATACAATCTTAAGCAATGAAATATTTGCCTTAAAAAAAGACACGAAAGGACGCTTATGGATTGGTACAAAACATGGGTTATGTTTCCTGGATACATCTAATGACTCCATTACCAGATTCACTGAACAAGAAGGACTACCTTCAAATTGGATTTGTGGGATTGAACTTGACAATGATGGCAATGTGTGGATAAGTACAATTAATGGATTGTCAAAACTTGATCAGGACAATTGGGTGTTTCATAATTTTGATGTAGACGATGGTCTTCAGGGAAATGAATTTGAAAGTTATGTTTCTCTCAAAACCCGAGATGGGCAAATGTTATTTGGAGGGAGAAATGGTTTCAATATGTTTGTACCAGAGGAAATTATTGACAATACAAAAATGCCAACTATTGTATTAACGGGATTCAAAATATACAATAAAGAAGTTCCAATTGGGCAAGACGGGTCGCCCCTGGGAAATGTTATTAGTCGAACAGATAAGCTGAAACTAAAGCATAACCAGTCGGCTATTACCATCGAATATACAGCACTGAATTATACCTCTTCAGAAAAGAATCGATACAAGTATCTACTTGATGGTTTTGATAAAGAATGGATAGATGCTGGTTTTTCAAGAAATGCAATATATACAAATATCCCTCCTGGAAATTACACATTTAATGTAATTGCTTCTAATAATGATGGATACTGGAATGAAAAAGGAGTAGCTCTTAATATTGAAGTGCTTCCCCCACCTTGGAAAACGAATATAGCCTACCTTGTCTATGTTTTAATTCTGGTAGGTTCTTTTCTGCTCATAAGAAGGACATTAGTGATCAGGATTAATCAGAAACAGTTAATTGAATTTGAAAGAAAAGAAAAGCAACGAATACAGGAATTGAATCAACTTAAACTTCGGTTTTTTACCAATATCTCTCATGAGTTCAGGACGCCTCTATCGCTTATTTCCGGGCCTTTGGAGAAATTGATGACTTACAAAAGTGATAACGATGAGCAGAAGTATCTCTTGAAACTCATGCAGAATAATGTGAAACGATTGCTTTTGCTGATCAATGAGTTAATGGATTTCAGAAAAGCAGAAAATGCGAAGCTTAAGCTTCATGTTTCACAAAATGATCCGCAAAAAATTGTAGCAGAAATAATACAGTGTTTTAATGATATTATACTTGACAATGACATCAATCTTCAATTCAATTCTGATTTACCAGAGAAGAAAGAATATTGGTTTGACAATACTATTATTGATAAAGTATTATTTAACCTCCTATCTAATGCACTCAAGTATACTCCACGAGGAGGAAGAATAACTATTGATCTTAAACTTAACCAGGAGCATCTTGAAATTTCAGTAAGTGATACTGGCAAAGGGATTTTGAAAGAAGATTTAGAAGGGATATTTGAGCGTTTTTTCCAGGTTGAGAATTCGAGTGATAGCAATATAAAAGGTAGTGGTATTGGACTTTCCTTTTCAAAGCGACTAATAGAAGTGCATCATGGAACAATTGAGGTTGAGAGCCTGGTCAATATCGGGTCTAGATTCAGTGTTCATTTCCCCGCTTCCCAAAGGTTTTATAATTCCAATGAAATTTATGATACTTCTCATGTAAAAAACACCTATCCCCTGGAAATATCACACCTAAACAACGAACGCATAGCAAATGAAAATAAGGTTGATAAGGAGAACCGTAAACAAATAAAGATATTAATTGTTGAGGACAATCTGGAAATGAAAAATTTCCTCTTGAGTAATCTTAATATGTATACTTTATTTGAAGCTGATAATGGAAAAATAGGATATAATCTGGCTCTTAAGGAAATCCCTGACATTGTCATTTCAGATGTGATGATGCCTGAAATGGATGGATTAGAGATGTGCAGTAAAATAAAAATCCAGATTGCCACATCTCATATACCAGTTATACTACTTTCTGCTAAGACTGATGTTATTCATAAAATTGAAGGAGCTGAGACGGGTGCTGATGCCTATATCGAAAAACCATTCAACCTGGAATACTTACTTGCTATTATCAAAAACCTCCTAAAGAAACAAGAAATTCTCAGACAACGGCTTTTAGATGAACCTGAAGTTGAACATCATGAATTGGAGTTAACCAGTTATGAAAAGAAGTTTATTGAAAAAACCATTCATATCATTGGGGAAAATATTGAAAATTCGAATTTTTCAGTAGAAATGCTAGGATCTGAAATTGGACTTAGCAGAAGTCAGCTTTTTAGAAAATTCAAGACATTATACGGTCTTAAACCCAGTGAGTTGATTAGAACTGAACGCCTGAAAAAAGCCAAAACAGTTCTGTTAACAAGGGAGTATAATATTAATGAGGTTGCATATCAGACCGGATTTAAAAGCGCATCATATTTTATTACATCCTTCAAAAAAGAATATGGTGAGACTCCTAATGAATATATTAACCGCCTAAAGAAAAAAAGATAGGTCTTCACCAGACTATATCAAATACAACATGAATAAAAGAATTCGATACCAATTCAATAATTATTGACACGATTCTTAGATCACTGAAGATACATAGTCCGTAAATTTGAATGATAAAAAAGTACTATTTTAATTTTAACTGAATGAAAATACCGAGTCTTTCAATCCCCGTAATTATTCTGATGTTATTCAATTCAGGATGCAATATATCAACTCAACAGCCGAGAACAGAAAACTCACTTAGCATTGAAGCTGTCAGTAATGCTGTTTCAGGTAGGCTATCTGATGCTGTTGTAAGGTATGAAGGCATGACAAATAATCCAAGGAGTCTGGATGAAGAAGGAGAGCTTGATCTTGTAAGGCCTGGGGATTGGACCAGTGGTTTTTATCCGGGTTGCCTTTGGTATGCCTGGGAAATATATGGGGATTCCAGTTTCCTGCAAGCAGCAAAAAGTCATACGGAAATCCTGGAGAATGAAAAACTGAATGGAACGACTCATGACATGGGTTTCAAGATGTTTTGCAGCTATGGAAATGGATACCGGCTTACTGGTGACCTTCATTACAAAGAGGTCCTCATTGAAAGTGCGTATACTCTAATTACAAGATTTAATGAGACCGTCGGTTGCATACGCTCCTGGGATCATAATGGAAACAAGTGGAAGTTTCCTGTAATTATTGACAACATGATGAACCTGGAGTTGCTTTTTTGGGCATTCCAGGAAACCAATGATTCTATTTTCTATAACATCTGTATCAGTCATGCCGATAAAACTATGGCAAATCATTTCAGAGAGAATAACAGCAGCTACCATGTTATTGGATACAATCCGGAAACAGGAGAAGTTGAGCAGAAGAATACACACCAGGGTTATGCCCATGAATCTGCATGGAGCAGGGGGCAGGCATGGGGTTTATATGGTTTCACATTGATGTATCGCGAAACCGGGGATATTAAGTATTTGAAACAAGCTGAAAAAATACATGAATTCATTTTCTCACACAAGAATCTTCCACCTGATCTAATTCCTTATTGGGATTTAGACGCCCCCGGAATACCTGATGAGCCTAGAGATGCATCATCTGCTGCTATAATAGCTTCAGCCCTTTATGAATTGGGAACATATGTAGATGCTAAGAATTCAGAAGAGATTTATGAGCATGCAAATAGCATAATGGAATCCTTATCATCAGAGAACTATTTTTGCTCAAAGAATAGCAAACATGCTTTCCTCCTGGATCATTCAACCGGACAAATGCTAAAAAATTCGGAAATTGATGTCCCAATCATTTACGCTGATTACTATTTTATTGAAGCACTATATAGAAAAATAAACAGTGAGAATGCAGATGATACGAATCAGTAGTGGAAAGTATCTCTTCTACGTTAAAAAGCAAGCCCACAATTAATTATTTTCATCTAATATTTGAATATACTTATCCTTATCAATCAATCATGATCGCAGGGAGAAAAATTTGAGTAAAGTTTTTCATAATACAGTTATGACTGTTATATCACAAAGATAGTTGCGAATACAACCGAAGTCAATGATTAGTACATTTTTTGGAACGGTGGTCAGAAGTTGTCATGTAGACAGGGTTGATAAAGTCATTATATTATTGTAATTTGCTTTCCTTCTTGTTATCAATAATAATCATCTTTATATGAAAATTCTTTTAACCTTAAAACTTACATTATGAAAAACTATTTACTAAAGAAACCAATGTTCTTTGTGAGAAAATACTTCATGGTACTGATGATACTTTTCCTTGGTACAGGTGTAATATTTTCTCAGGGTACGATCACTGTAACAAGCAATGCCGATGACGGGGCAGGATCCTTGAGGCAGGCCCTTGTTGATGCGGTCGATGGTGACGCAATTGTATTCAGTGGAGTCACTTCGGTCCTGGTCGGTAACCCCTTGGAAATGGGTGACAAAACCATTACAATTGATGGCGGCGGAACGGTTGTGCTTGACGGTGCTCTAGCAGCGACTGCAGCTGACACCTTCCGGGTGGTCACGATTACAGGTGTGACCGATAAAGTGGTTACGCTGGCCAACCTTACCATCCAGAATGGTTATGCCAAGGATACAACCGGATCCTACCTTCTTGAAGGTGGCGCTGTCGGCGGTGGCGGAGTATTTGCATACAATGTTGCCGGCGGACAGACTGTTCTGCAGAATTGTGTGTTCCAGAACAACAAGTCCTTTGCAAGGGGAGGAGCTGTTAATGTCTATGGACAAAGCGTGATCTCCGATTGTGAATTCCTGAATAACAGTGCTGAGGATGCAAATGAAGGTGACGGCGGAGGCCTGTATGCCAATTTTGCAAGCGTTTCAGGTTGCCTGTTCTCAGGCAACACAGCAGGCGATATAGGTGGCGGAGCAGTTATTGATACACTCTGCGTGATGTCCAATTGTACTTTTAACGGGAATATTGCTGTGGATGACGGGGGAGGATTGAGAATCCAGGATTCAACAGCCCTTGCTTCCAGCTGCATATTAGATGGAAATGAGGCCGGAGATAAAGGAGGTGGAGTACATATCAATGAGGGCAGTGCAACAGACCTGCAGGTTATGAATAATACTTGCACTGGGGACGGTGGACACGGTGCAGGCGTCTATCTCAATAATGTGAGCTCACTGACCAACAGTCTGGTTACCGGTAATTACACCCAGCATGCAAAGGGAGATGGCGGAGGTGTAGACCTGGATGATGCCGGTTGTTTTTTAGGCTATACCAGGGTAAGTAATAACACTGCAGCTGATTTTGGAGGAGGTATTTATGCGAAAGCGGGGGTCATCCACAATTGCATCGTCACCGGAAACACCGCTATAGATGATGCTGGTGGAGTTTACCTTGATGATGCCAGGCTTCCTGATGTACCCTACCTTGTTGGAAGTTTGGTTGCATATAATAGTACTGACGATACGGGTGGTGGTATCCATTTCCAGGGTGGTACTGCAATTAACTGTATCATCACAAAGAATTATGCCTTGGATCGCGGTGGTGCGGTCTTTGGACAAGGAGGTAAGGGTCCCTGGTTCATGGTAAACAATGTGGTCTGGGATAATGATGCCGTTAGCAGTAAGAACATACATTACGATGGAAATACAGAGATATTATCTGCAGCTAACTGTGCGATCGATGTCGCAGATTATGATGCCAGCATGCCAGCAGCAGAAATTATTATGCTGGAGGCCTCTCCCTTTATCGGAGGTTCAGGTGCTGACAGTCTTGAGTTGATTGATGGTTCACTACTTATTGACGGAGGCACCGTTGATTATGGAGTTGCTGATTTGCTGCCAACTGTTGATCTTGCAGGGAATCCCCGGCTGGATGGTCCGGTAGACATTGGACCTTATGAGAAGATCGGTGGTTTTGTAGCTGTGGATGTAAGCGGTGTTACGCTTGATCAGTCTACATTGACTATTGATGCAGGAGCAACAGGCACGCTGGTCGCTACTGTTGAACCTGGGAATGCCTCTGATAAGACAGTGACATGGTCATCGGATACTGAAGCCGTGGCTACAGTAGCTGATGGTGTGGTTACAGGTGTAGCTGAGGGTAGTGCAATAATCACTGCCACAAGCACAGACGGCAGTTTTACAGCTACTTGCGCAGTTACTGTGAATCCTCTACCTGTAGTAACAGCAAGCATTACCTTTATTGTAGATGATTCCAAGCAGGCCTCTGCCACAGGATTCGCAATCAAAGGTAGCTGGAATACGGCCACAGGTGAATACGATGCTGGTTGGACTGATGGCGCTGAACATTCAGTTTTCTTCGATGACGGAACCAACGGTGATGTCACTGCAGGAGACCATATCTGGACAGTCAGCCTGGAACTCGTATCTGACGCAGGAGTAAATACCTGGGAGTGGGGTGTGAACGATTCAGAAGGCAACTGGCTGGATGGTAACTTCCAGTTCACTGTTACGGATGCAAGCGCTCAAACTCTTGGTGCTTATGTGATCCTGAATAACGATGCATCACTTTCTGCATTAAGTCTTGATGTTGGTACACTTAATCCGGCATT
>JAUUZQ010000100.1 GCA_030589895.1 Bacteroidales bacterium | reverse complement strand
TATGTATTGAGTCTTTATTTACCGGGATTTCTGAAGCACCAGACATTTAAACTTGGATATGCTCATCAGATACAGGATCCCCAAAGGTATCTGTATGGAAATAGCATCAGAATGCCCAGGGGAATTTATGGTTTGAGCGGTCTGGATATGAGTGTTTATAGCTTCGATTATACTTTCCCTCTTTTATACCCTGATCTTTCTATTGAGCCACTGATTTATATTAAGCGTATTCGTGCAAATTTATGGGGCGATTATTTGCTTGGGGAAGATGTCATTACCGGCGATAGTGATAATCCATTGGAGGATCAGATCCACTATAGCTATGGATTTGATTTATTGGCTGATATGCATCTTTTAAGAATGTTCTTCCCTGTATCCATGGGAGGAAGGTTCGCTTATATCCCCGGCACCACCGAATGGAAAGCAGAGCTGCTGTTTAGTATTGATGTGAATTAATCACTTCACCAAAGTTAATTTCCCGAACTAAATTCCTTGGTAATAATAAAATAATCGGGATACTGAACCGTAGTACTTCCTATTACAACAGAAGGCTTGACTTTAAGACTGAGTCTCGTGGGTTGTCCTCCTGCATCAATGAGATTTAATCCAAAGTTCAACATTGTTTTCGGACTGTCACCCTCCAGGTATTCAAACAAATCTGTTTCAATTCTAATTGGAACAATTGTCGTTCCTCCGTTTGGGGCAATTTCTACGCGTTTTTCTATTCTCCCCGTGGAGATTTGAATATCATCGATATAGGAGATCCAGTCGATATAATTAAGTACTGCACCGGTAGATCCCGGATTTTTCACCTCTATATTTGTTGTAATTCCGAAGGGAAGCTTTTTTTGTAGAATATTGGCCACAGCTTTTTGTCCGTCAAAGAATGTCAGGTCGGAAAATGATTGTACTTTCATTACATCGATTCCGGCCAGTACAGGATCCTTTGCAGAGTGAAAACTGAATTCACATTTCGTTATTGCAGCGATGGCTACAAGCTCCTCAAGAATGCTACAACTTGTCAGCATAGCGGAGAGAATAAAAATGGAGATGATTTTTTTCATGGGAATATTGTTTGAGTTAATATCGTTATGTAAATATATTAATTTTCTTTGTTTGAAAGAAGATTATAATTTTGTACCAGATGTCAGATGAACTATTTTCATATGGTCCCAAAAATATCAAGGAGTTTTTCAAGGAAAACCTTGTGGCGATTCTGTATACAATTATTCTTCACCTGGCTGTACTTATCATTCTGATATTTATTAAGGTAGATAGTCTTAAGAACAATACAGAGCTTGGTATTATGCTCGATTTTACTGAAGAAAAAACCCTGGAGGAGTTGCTCGAAGAGGAGATGGTGGAGGTGCCGGCTGATTGGCTGGAGCAGGTATATGCAGCACGTGAGAAGGCAAGTAACAGAGCTGTTAATGTAAATGATGCTGTGCAAACACAATTGTCAACAAATGATTTTGTGAAAGAGCTTTTAGACGAGCTTGAGCTGCAGAAAGACGAGGATTTTCTGAAGGATCGTGAAAAATGGGAAGAGATCATCTCTTCAGTTGTTTATGATGACCCACCTTTGCCTGAAAATGAAGAAGAGGAAGTTGAGGAGCCATTTACCGGTCCTACTACCATAAGTTATGAGTTTCTTAATCCTCCGCTTGACAGGCGTAAACAGCGTTTTACTGTGCCGGTATACAGGTGCGAAGGGTCTGAAATAGTGATTGTGGATATAGTAGTTGCACAAGATGGTTATGTAATAGATGCGACGGTTTCAAATAGCAAAAGAGGTGAAACATCATCCTGTTTTTCTGATGCTGCTTTGGACGCAGCCTTGTCCTCAAAGTTCAAAAGTGACTTTAACGCACCCTCAAAGCAAAAAGCCAGGATCACTTATCAATTCGTAGCCCAGTAATCCCCCTTCTCCTTAAAACAAGCGATTCGCATTCTCTGCAATAGCCCCCATATTCTGATCCTCCATACACTTAAAGTGTTTTTTCGGACATTTGTCGAATCCCAGTTTTGAACAGGGCCTGCACTTTAAATCTTTTACTTCAAAATCCACTGATCCCTCCCCCGGCAGATAAGCATACATTCCAAAATCACGAATGGTATTACCCCAAATAGTAATAACTTGTTTTTTAAATGCAGCTGCGATATGCATCATGCCTGTATCATTGGTAATCACACAGTTAGCTTGTTTAATAATAGATGCAGATTGGTTGATCGAGTATTTTCCGCAGGCATTTAAAACCTGCTGATTGCCAGATTCCTTCACTATTCTATCTCCATTACTTCTGTCTTCTGGTCCGCCAATTAGAATAAGCGGATGTTTTAGCTTTGAAAGCAGTTTGATAATTTGTGATGATGGTAGTTTTTTTGTTGCATGCTGTGCTCCGATGACCAAAGCAATATATCCAGAGCTGAATGTTGCAGGCAGTGTATCAAGCGCTACAATTTCATCGTCAGGAATAAAATAATCCAGGCCCTTGTTATCATTCTTAATATCAAAGAGCTTTGCTGTATCAAGGTATCTGTCGGTAATATGCTTATCAGGCAATCGATTTAACTTGAAATTTACCATCAGCCATTTCTTCAGGTTGATTTTGTTGACAGTAAAGTACATTCTTTTCAAGGATCGCTTGATATTCAGTGACCTGATATTGTTTTGAAGATCAAGAATATAGTCAAACCCCTCTGTTTTAAGATCACGAATGCTTTCTTGAGAATTATCTGCCAGCGAATGTATTTTATCGAGATAAGGATTTGCCTGAAGAATGGGGATATATTGCTCTTTGCATAAAAAATGCACCTCTGCATCTTTTACTTGTTCTTTCAGACATCTTAGCAATGGTGTAGTGAGAACAATGTCCCCGATAGAACTTAATCTGATGACCAGAAACTTGACCATTTATTTAAACTCCTTGAAGAAAAGCAGTAGTGCCAGCCAGTATTCACCATTGCTGGGATTCTTAGCTGTTAAAGCGTTGGTTCCCCTTATCCCATCAGATAATTCGGATTTAAAGATGGTTTTATATATATCATCCACGCCTGATAGCATTTGCTCAAGATATGGAAATTCCGGTTCGGTAGCAGTAATGAAAAGAGGCTTTTGAATTCCGGAGATCGTATCTTCTATGATGAGGCTTGGTCTGTAAAATTCTCCCGGACTTAAAGCAATAGCACCCAGTACTTCATCCATCTCTTTTGTGATTTTAAGACAGAGTGAACCTGTTGCTCCTGATCCCAGCAGAACAACTTTCTGATTTGAAATGGAAAAAGCATAATTCACAGAGGCACGAATATCCCCCTCAATATCCTCTCTCCCAAGGCTATAGTCACCTTGTCGAAATCTTCTGACAGTTTCATTGCTAATGAAGTTTGCATTTCCGCCGTTTCTGATGTCTACAGCAAGACAATTGTAATCCATCTTTTGAAAACGTTCAGCAAGTGTTTCAAATTCACCACGGCTCGATCCTTGTTCATGGATCAGGATAAGGTAGGGTAGTGTATCGGACAGGAAGTAATGGTCTGCAGTTAGTGTTAAGCTATCTGCGGACTGAAAAGTTACAATTTCTTTTTGGGTATAGGTAAATCCCAAAATTGTGAGCGACATGATAAAAAATGATACAATTGAGATCAGTCGCAAGAAATTGTATTTCGATATTTTATAATATTTTTTCAGCAAGTACAATTATTTTATTGTTTTTAGCTTCAATCACTCCTCCATCAATATCAAAAGTTGTCTTATTTCCATCAGGGGAAACAATTTTAATCTGCCCTTTCTCAAGTGTGGAGATTATTGGAGCATGGTTCTTTAAGATCTCAAACGATCCCTTTGAACCAGGCACCTGAATGAGATCAGCCTCACCTGAGTAGAGTTTTTTATCCGGGGAAATGATTTCCAACAACATTATTTCTGAAATTTATAAAAAATTACAGTCTTATTTTTTTACTCCTTGGTTTCTGCCAATAGTTTTTCACCTTTTTCAATTGCATCTTCAATTGTGCCCACAAGGTTAAACGCTGCCTCAGGATACTTATCCACCTCACCATCCATGATCATATTGAATCCTTTGATAGAATCTTCAATAGATACAAATATACCATCCAGACCGGTAAATTGTGAAGCAACATGGAATGGTTGTGAAAGGAAACGCTGTACTCTTCTTGCCCTGTGAACAATTAGTTTATCTTCTTCAGAAAGCTCATCCATACCAAGAATAGCGATAATATCCTGAAGTTCGTTGTATCTCTGAAGCAAATTTTTAATGCGTTCAGCAGTTTCATAGTGTTGTTTCCCGACAACTTCTTCAGATAGAATCCTTGAATTAGAATCCAATGGATCCACGGCAGGATAAATTCCCAGCGATGCAATTTTTCTGCTTAATACTGTCGTTGCATCAAGGTGCGCAAAGGTTGTTGCAGGTGCCGGGTCTGTCAGGTCGTCAGCTGGTACATAAATCGCCTGTACAGAGGTGATTGAACCATTTTTTGTAGAGGTGATACGCTCCTGCAGGATACCCATTTCTGTTGCCAGTGTAGGCTGATAACCAACAGCTGAAGGCATACGTCCCAGGAGGGCAGATACCTCAGAACCTGCTTGTGTAAATCGAAAAATATTGTCGACAAAGAAAAGAATATCACGGCCGCCATCTTCGCCATCCCCATCCCTGAATGATTCTGCTACGGTAAGTCCTGAGAGGGCTACTGTTGCACGTGCTCCGGGAGGTTCATTCATCTGACCAAACACGAGTGTTGCCTGTGATTCTTTGAGCAGTTCTTTATCCACTAACTTCAGATCCCATGATCCCTCTTCCATACTCTTTTCAAAAGCCTCTCCATATTTTATTACGCCTGATTCGATCATCTCCCTAAGAAGATCATTTCCTTCCCTTGTTCGTTCACCAACACCCGCAAATACAGAAAGTCCTGAATATTTTTTAGCAATATTGTTGATCAATTCCATGATCAATACAGTTTTCCCAACACCGGCACCACCAAATAATCCAATTTTACCACCTTTGGCATATGGCTCCAACAAATCGATAACCTTGATTCCTGTAAAAAGTACTTCAGTTTCAGTTGAAAGTTCACTGAAGGGCGGCGGCTCACCATGCACTCCATATCCGTCACTATTGTCAACTTCTCCAATCCCGTCAATTGCCTTTCCAACAACATTAAGCAATCTCCCTTTTACCTGCTCACCCTTTGGCATTTTAATGGACATGCCCAGGGGAGTTACTTTCATACCACGTTGTAAACCATCTGTAGAATCCATGGCAATGGCACGGATTGAATGTTCACCAATATGCTGCTGACACTCAATAATCAGTTTGTCTCCATCCAACCTTTCAATTTCAAGCGCATCATGGATTTTTGGTAATTGTTTGCCAGATTCTGCAAAACTTACATCAACTACAGGACCAATGATCTGAATGATTTCACCTTTCTGTGACATGGACATCAATTTTTTCTTAGTTTATCTATACTCCTTGAATGACAAATTTAATATTTTTTATGGTCTTCAGGAAAGTTGGACTGTCAAATACCATCATTTTCTGTTAAAATATCAAATTCAGATAGATTCTTGTCAATCCTGATTTTGAGAGGCGACATATTTTTTTACTTTTGTTAATAGAATTGTTCAAAATGAAAAGATTTTTTTGGATTTCAGCTTTGCTGTTAACGATGTCTGTTACATTATTTGCTCAACCAGATCGCATTGGCGTTGGGCTGTCCTTTGCTCAGGCAATTTATTTTAACTATGGTGATACGGGGAATCCGGGAATAAATGTCAGAACATGGGTACCGCTTGATAAGCGAAGAACAATGTTTATTGTCCCGTCAATTACAGCTTACAAACCTCATGTGTCGAATCCAGGCACATCTAGTTTCGAACCGACTCTGTATTTATTTCATGGCGACTTGGATTTTCAATATAGAATTTTCAAGGAGAAAACCTTAACAGTAGTTGGACTGGCAGGAGTGAACTATACACATTTAATTTCAAAAATTGAACTCATGATACCAGACATGGTAGATCCACCTGTGGATGATGCTGCATATGGAATAGGTCCTAATATTGGTGCCGGACTTGAGATGCGAATGTCATCATTTTGGGACTTCAATGTGAGTGCGAAATATGCATTTCCCGGGATTGTTTTTAACGATCCGGCTACCATCCCAATTGAAGACCCGACTGCCAAGCCTAAATTCATTTCTTCACCCCTTTCAGCATTGGTTATCGAGGTGCAGGCAGTCTATTATTTTAGCAGCAGAGGAAAAGGATACCGCAGATAGTTGATGGCAATTCAAATTTTTTTATCTTTATTCTTTAATTGTATGGTGACGAGGTATGATCATTAATACTATCAATAAGAAAATATGGCAAGCTTAGCATTTTTATTGGGGATGGTTCCCAGTACTGAAAAGGTAGAGACAGCTGATGATAAGATCCGGGCTGATTATGCTGAATTTCTGAAATTTGAAAACTCAGACGAGTTAAAGCATTTTAAGGAACTGGAGAAAGAAGTGAAGTCCAGTGATTTTGCTGCACGGAAGCGTGTAATAATGAAGGAAAAATATAAAACTTCTGAGGAGTTTCGTAAGGAGGCTCAACTTAAACAGCTACAGAAAAGGAGCAAGGGAGATGAGCAGGCTGAAGGTATGAAAGAGTTGGAGACTGAGATCAATTCGGATGGATTTATTAAAAGAAAGCAATATTTCTCTATGAATTCTAAGGAGCGATACGAGACCACAGAAGAGTATCAAAAAGAACATGAGTATAATGAACTGAAAAAATCTGAAAAGGTTGTCTGGTATTTCAAGACGAAAAAGAAATATCCATTTAAAGAGATAGAACGCTGGGAGGAAACATTTAACGAGCCATTCTCATCGTCTTCCTTAGACAGGAATAAATGGATGACAAGCTATTACTGGGCTGATGCAGCACTAAAAGAGCCCTATGTGATGGCAGATGATCAGAGCTTTATTACCGATGGAAAAAACGTTGAGTTTTATGACAATAAGATTCGCCTGGTTACTAAAAATGAGGAGACAGAAGGTTATAAATTACATCTTGATCATGGATTCCTGATAGACCATTTTGATTTTACTTCAGCGCTTATAAGTACAGGAAAGAGCTTTCGTCAGAAATATGGAATGTTCAAAGCCAAAATAAAGATGTCTCCGGCCGATGTTCAACAAGCTTTTTGGATGGTTACTGAGACTGCGGTACCACACATTGATGTGGCAAGATTTGAAAGGGGAAAACTTTGGTGTAACTATTTCTGGTCTGCACGTGAGGGGCAAATACCTGCAAAATCACAATCGAAAACCGGTGGTGCTAAATATACCAACGACTTTTTTATTGTAACCCTTGAGTGGAGTCCGAATAAACTTGTTTGGAAGATCAATGGTAAGGTCTTTAAAACTCAAACATCAGGCGTACCTCAGGATGAGATGTATATGATTTTTAGTACTGCACTGAAAGAGGGAGGTTCTGAAAGTACTTTACCCGCTGCAATGGAAATTGACTGGGTGAGGGTCTATAAACTCAAAGAGTAGCAGATATTACGATAGAATATGAATGCTGCAAGAGAGTCTCTTTTGCGGTATTTTTTTTAAAATTCCCAAAAAATAGGGATTATAATCATAGAGACAATGAAGCTCAGGATATTCAGAGGCAATCCGATTTTCCAATAATCGCTGAATTTATAGTTTCCGATACTTTGCACGATCAGGTTGGTTTGATATCCGATAGGGGTGGAGAAACTGCAAGAAGCTGCAACAGCAATGGCTATAAAGAAAGGTCTGGGATCAACCCCAAGTTGAGTTGCTGCCGAAAGTGCAATTGGGAAAGTTAGTGCGGCGGCTGCGTTATTGGTTATAATTTCTGTAAAGATATTGGTGAGAATATAGATCGCAGCAAGGACACCAATCGGCCCAAAAGTTTTAGAAATGTTTATGGTATAATGGGCAATTACATCTGCAGCACCCGAATTCTGCAGCGCCCGACTGAGTCCAAATGCTGCCGCCACAGTGATCAATACATCCCAGTTAATGGGTTTTGTATATTTTTTTCCTGAGAATATATTCAGGGAAGCCATCAATACCATGGCGATGGCAGCAAAGAAAAACATATCCAGCTCTACATCACCATAAGAGGGAATGTTCCTTCCAACGGTTGCTCCAACGACCATCAGCACAGTAATAATCACTGCCATCCATCTTTTCCTTTTATCCTTGGTACTGTCCATATCTCCAATTTCTGAGGACATATAGAAGACCCTGGATTCACCCCAGTATCTTGTAAAATCATCTGTACCCAATAATACCAGGTTATCGCCTGCTTTGAACTCTATGGTTTCCATGCCAGTGTAAATTCGCTCTCCATTACGGTGTACCGCCATTACAATAGCATTATAGTGACCTTTGAAATCAAATTCTTTGATGGTCTTTTGAATACCGGGGAATCGAGGAGCCAACACTACTTCGATCTGCTTTAAATCTTTGTTTAGAAAGCGGTGGTCAACATTTTTCAGACACTTCAGAATAATTCCATTTTTCTGCATCAGGAAGCCAATATCTTCTGATTTTCCGGCAAGTACAAATTCGTCTCCTTCTTCAATTTCAAAAGGAGTGTTGGATATTCTGATAAGCTTGCCATTGCGCAAAACGGTTTTTACAACAAATTCTGATAGCCCGGGGAGTTTTCTCTTTTCAATGGTTTTTCCGATCAGGGAACTACCTTTGTCCAGGTTTACATCAAAGCTGTATTCACGTAAATCATTTGGAAAACTGTTCTTTGGAATTTTCTCACCGGGGAGTAGTCTGTTTGAGAAAAGATACAGATAAATAAATCCTATCACAGCAACAAAAAAGCCAACCTTGGCAAGTTCAAACATCCCCAATCCTTCAATACCTCTGTCGAGCATCATACCATGAACTACTAAATTGGTTGATGTACCAATCAGCGTGAAAGTTCCTCCTAAAATTGTTGCATAGGAGAGAGGAATCAGGAATTTTTGTGATGGGAGCCCTAGTTTTTCAGCCCATTTTTTAATCATTGGGGCAAAAATAATTACCATGGGAGTATTATTCAGAAATGCAGAAATACCTGCTATGGGAATTGTAAGCTGCATGATGAGACGGGGAATCGGTTTTCTCTTTTTTGGAAGCAAAACATTGGCAACTTTGCTTAGTGCTCCTGTTTGCTTAAATCCTTCACTTACCAGAAAGAGGATGCCAACCGTAATCATTCCTTTGTTTGAAAACCCAGCCAGGGCTTCCTCTGCAGTGAGTATGTCTGCTACCATAAAAACAACAAGAGCAGTAAACAGAACCAAGCCTGGCCGCATCATCTCTTTGAGAAGCGCAACAATCATTAACAAAATGATTGCAATGGCGATATAACCTTCTATTGTCATGCGTTTTATTTTAGCTTTACCCAGTTAGGAAGGGTCTTTATTTTAGGTTTTTTACCATAGAAAATATCGTCCAATTTAACTGCCATCACGCGAAAAACCAAATTATTTTTGATTCCCCACCTAATAAATTGGTGAAACCAGTTATTTGGATGTGCATAAGGACAAGAAATGACGCATCTTCCACAGTCAGTTCCGGAGATGGTCCAGAAATGATAACAACGCTCAGAATTTATCTTCCATCGATAAGCGCCCTCCAGCTCTTTCATTGATGTAAGAGGAATAGCGTTTGCAGGACAAACCCGGGCGCATTTCTTACATCGATTACAAAAATCAAGCATTGTAAGATCATGATTTGCATCACTGTATTCCAATGGAATATCGGTTGTTACAACAGCAATTCTAACCCGGGGACCAATCCCGGGAGTCATTAATAATCCCATTCTTCCAATTATTCCAAGTCCGGCATCGGCCGCTACCAGAGGACAAATTACCTCATAATGACCATCGATATGTGCCTTTGCGGCATACCCCAGTTCTTTAATATAAGTAGTGAGCTTGCTTGCCAGAATGCCCGATTGAAGATATTGTTCCGAAGACTCCATAACCGTTGTCCCGGCTGGAGCAGGCTTCATCATATCATGATCCATTTCTACAGCAATAGCAATGGCATGCGGCATATCTTTTTCAATTGATTGTCCACTTTCCTGACCCCTCCCTTTGTATGAGTACAGGTGATAGTCTTTTAAGGCCGTGAATCCAATGCTATGCGCACCTGTTTGTAACATCCATTTTTCAATAAATTTTTTAGTTTTATCACCTTCAACCCTGGTTTGCTTTTTATTTATTTGCAAGGTCGCCAGGGCATATAGATGATCTGTTATTATGAAATTGGCTTCTGCGGCGGAAAACGTACCTGAATCAAAGTATTTTGATTTTGACGAAAGTAAACCGGGTTGATTTCTTGCCTGGTTATCAGGATTTTTATGTTCAGGATGCTTTTCATAATAGCTATTATAATCAGAAGTTCCAGCTTGAAGTATTCTTCTTGATAAGACAGCATCAGCTTCGTGAAATCTTTTAGTCGGTGTTTCAAAATTATATCTTTTAGTACCTGACACAGGAAAAAATACCACGATCATTGCCAGTAAACATACTGACAGAAAGATCAGTTTCAGGACCTGGTATTCAGGAAGTATACAGATGAATAATAACAAGAGTATAGAGATAAAGAAAGACGTTGCCAATAGAATTATTCCGGCACGTATTTCTTTTTCAAGGAATGATGTGACTGCACCTGCAAGAAAGAATAGCAGAAATATAGAGCAAATGACCCGAATAAGAATATCAGAATAAGCCATACAAATGAAAATCTAACTGCAATATTACAAAAAAGTGCTTACTTCTTTTCCATCTCTTTTAGAATTTATTTATATTGCTGGATTGAGTATCCATCCAGAGGTGCAAAGAGATATTTATAACTAGTGTAAAAATTATTATTTCTTCGGATGGTTCACCCTCTTTTTTTACGTAAATTTTTGCTGAATCATCAGCTATTTATTTTATTACCATAATAAACACAATAATGAAGCGGCTTATTTTTCTTTTTACCATTCTTTTTCTTTTTGCGGGATCTGTTTCACTGTCTGCACAGGAGTCCGATAAAATGGATGACTATACCAGGGCAACCATGATTCTGGATATTGCCAAATATGTTAAATATGATGATTCTTTTTCTGATCTAAAGGAGTTTTCGATTACAATTCTGGATGTAAATGATGACTTTTATTGGAATGTAGATCGATTGGCAAACGAACGCCATTTTATCCAGGGTAAACCCATTCGGATATATCTGGTTCCAAGAGTAGAGATGCTGACGGAAACACAGATGGTATATATTAATAAGGATAATGATTATAATATTAAAAAAATCCTGAAGCAATTAGGTGCTTGGAATACATTGCTAATTTCAGAAGGATATATGTTTCGGGAGTCTATGATTAATTTTATGGTTGCAGACGGACAGCCAAGGTTTGAAGCAAATGAGGAACTCATTTTTGAACATGGCCTGGAGGTTGACGAGCTGTTTCTGGCCGCGGCTATTAAAACCAGGGATGATTGGGAGCAGCTTTTTGTTGTTACAGATGAAGAGCTGACAGAGGAAAAAGAAGTTACACGTCAGCAGCGTATTGTTATTGCTGAGCAGGACTCAATGATACAGGCTCAGTTAGCCAGGCTGAAAGCGCTTGGTGAACAAATCATGCTGAAAGAGAAAGAGCTTGAAGCTAAGGTGAGAACGATTTTTTCCAAAGAGAAGGAGATCCTAAATAAAAGCAGTGAAATAGTTATTAAGGAGAAAGAGATTGTTGTTCAGAAGTCCAGGATTCATGAACAATCTAAAAAGATGGATGTTCAGAGGGAGGTGTTGGCAAAGCAGGAAGGGCAAATTTCCGAAAAAGACATTGTTCTCATTGAGAAAGAAAAAGAGATTCAGGCCCAGGATCAGAAGATCGCTATTCAGCTTGAGGCGATACAGAAACAGAAACTGGTAATAATAGCAGCTATAGTCGCACTTTTATTAATGCTTGGACTTGCATATTTTATTTATGTAAAC
>JAUUZQ010000073.1 GCA_030589895.1 Bacteroidales bacterium | reverse complement strand
TGTGATAGATATCATGTGTGCGCCCTATATTCTTGAGGAGAATTTTACACATAAGATCGTTGATACCAGGGCGCTTGACAGGATAACACTGTCTGGAAATATTGATAAATGGGAAGCGACATATTTTAAGCCTACACGTTATATGGCTGTCGCAATTCGTAATAACCCCGAAAAGCTTCGTCTCCACTATGCCGGTATGCATGAGATAGCATATCCTTTTACATCTAAAGGCATGGTTTCTTCACCTGAGGCACCCTGGTTGGACCAATATTGGAAAGCATCGGAGAAAACTATAAACGTTTGTACTACGGATGGTTTTACCGATAACTACAGGGAAAGGAGACAATATGCCCAGACGGGATATTATGCTGCACTTGGCACCTATTGGACATTCGGGGATTATGATTTACAAAGAAGATATTTAATTCAGGTTGCACAGGAGCAAATGCCCAATGGAATTATGCCTGCGTATGCCCCACTGGCTGGAGGTGATTATATGGTGATCTTCGATTCGAATTGTTTGTGGGTCAGAAGCCTTAGAAATTACCTGTTTTTTTCTGGTGATGAAACTACCGTTAAAGAGCTTTTGCCTGCCGCAAAAAGCCTCATGACTCTGTTTCATTCTTATACGAGCGACAATGCATTACTTACAAATACTCCATATGCATATTGGCTTGATCATGCTCCCCTCGACCGCCGTGGAGCGAATTTTACACTAAACGCTCATTATCTGGGTGCACTGGAAGATTTTCAGGAAGTGTTGCGTTTTTTAGGTGATGATGACGAAGAGGAAATTCAAAAAAGAGCGATAAAATTGAAAGTTGCTATGCATGACCTCTTTTGGGATGAGGACAAAGAATTATTTTCAGATGCACTTATCGGGGATCAGCTTTCAGGTATTTTCAGCGAGCATAGCAATGGCATAGCACTTGCAATGCATATTGCCGATTCAGCACAGTTAGAAAAGATAGCTTCTCAACTGCTGAAACCTGAAAAGCATAATTTCATTTACAGGGAATCGGGAATGGTAATGGTGACACCGGCAATGTATTACTTCCTTCATAAAGGTTTATGTGAGGCAGGATATATCGAGGCATCATTTAAAATGTTCCGCGATCGTTTTGATCATATGTTAGCCCCGGAAACAAATGGTACCTTATGGGAAGAATGGTTTATTGATGGGACAGGAAGAACAGGTAAGCTGCAAAAGAAAACACGCAGCGATGCACAGACAGAAAGTGCGTTTCCACCTGCACTGATTGCAGAATATGTCTTTGGTCTGACCGTATTATCTCCTGGTATGAAAATAGTGGGATTAAAGAATATTGATTCTGGTATCAGACAACTCGAAGGTACTTTCCCTGGTCCTAATGGAAATTTACAGGTGGCGTGGGATAGAACATCTCAGCATGAGGGTTTGCTGAATCTGGAAATTCCGGAGGGTATGGAAGTGAGGCTTGATCTGGCTGGTTTTAAGTCTCCAGAGAAGCTTGTTGTAGATGGTGGAATGCTTGGTAAACAGGATTCAAAATCACTTTATTATATGCTTTCTTCAGGCTCACATACTATTAGGTTTTGATCACAAAGTATTATATAGTGCAGGAACTATATAGGCGAGGGAAGGATGAAAGATAGTTCAGAATCCAGGATTTAGTTGTTAGATTTATATATTAACAATCAGAAAATCAGAAAGTAAACAGTGTAGATTGATTGATATTAGCCGCTAGTTTGAATAAACACTGTTCATATTTATGTAATGATACTGTGCTTTACTTGAAAGTTTTTAGACCTGAGAAATAATTGTAATGTAGTAATTTAGTTTCCTGGAGAGATGTTAGCAGCTTAGAGCCGGGATTAATAAATAAATTAAAATGAGAAATTTACATAAGGTGCTTATAATTAGTCTTCTATCGATATTTAATTTTCCTGCTATGGCTCAGGAAAAGTCAACAGATCCCCCGAATGTAATTTTCATCATTTGTGATGACCTGAATGATTACGAGGGAGTATTTGGAGGGCACCCACAGGCCATAACTCCAAATATGGATGCCCTGGCTGCTTCCGGGGTTCAGTTCCTCAATGCTGCCTCCAATGTGCCAGTGTGTATGCCTTCAAGAAATAGTATTTTCACCGGAGTATACCCTCATGATTCAAAAGATTTTGGATGGACAGGAAGGACAAAACAACCGGTACTTCAACATAATAAGCCCATCATGCAGCTTTTTAGTGAAAACGGTTATTATCTTGCTGGAAGCGGCAAGCTATTACATGAGCACGAACCAGCCCTTTGGGATACCTGGGGGATGAACAAAAAGTATAATTATGGTCCTTTGTATTACGATGGAACAAATGTTGGATCCCATCCAGCCGTGCCTGCTCCCTACAGGGACATAGGAGCTATTGACGGATCTTATGGTGACTTTGCCAGCGCAGGTATTTCCACAGGAGTGGAGGGGCAGCCCGGTTTTGTTTATGGGAACGACCTGAAACCTTTCCGCTATATTACAGACAACGACCGTGACCTGATGCAGGATGAATTACATGCTCAATGGGCAGTTGAAAAGTTGCAGCAATTTGAGAGTGAGAACCTGGCTCAACCTTTTTTCCTCGGAATAGGTTTTGTGAAGCCGCATACACCCCTACATGCACCCAAAAAGTTTTACGATATGTACCCGCTCGAAGACCTGGAACTGGACCAGTGGCTTGAGGGTGATGAAAATGATACGTATTATAAGGATAATTTCGACCCTGATAGGAAAGGTCTGAGGTATTACCGAACCATATTAGAGTCTTATGATGGTGACAGGGAACTGGGACTGAAACACTTCCTGCAGGCTTATCTGGCCTGTGTAAGTTTTGTGGATGAGCAGATAGGAACTGTTCTTGATGGATTGGAAAACAGTATTTACAGAGACAATACTATAGTTATACTTACCAGCGATCATGGCTGGCAGATGGGCGAAAAACAGTATTTATTCAAGAATTCAGCCTGGGAGGAGAGTGCAAGGGTTCCTTTGGTGATCCGTACGCCGGATTCTACTCCCGGAGGAAAGGTTGAACACCCTGTTTCGCTTGTAAACTTATACCCAACATTGATGGATTATTGTCAGCTGGAAGGTGACAATAAGATTTCTGAAGAAGGGGCTGACCTGGGTGGCTTTAGTCTGAGACCTTTTCTGGAAAATCCTGAAGCTACTGAATGGGAAGGACCTGATGGTGCGCTTACAGTAATTGGAAACGGTGGTAAAACTGTTCCTGTATTGAAGCAGAATTACGCATACAGAACGAAGGATTGGCGCTATATCCATTATGCCGATGGCAGTGAAGAATTGTATGACCACAGAACAGATTTCTATGAATGGCATAACCTGGCATACGTTAAAGAGTTCCTGGACATAAAAAAGGAAATGAAGGCTAAGATGTTTAGCTTCCTGACAGATGATGGGAGCGCTTTTTTTTTTGATGACTACGAGACTTACAATGCTGGATTAGATCTTGCCGCAACTTCTATGTATAATGTATGGGGAGGAAGTGCCACACTTTATGTTTCAGATTCACAAACAGGTCTGGGACCTTTTGAGGGAAATCAATATGCAGAGACCAGCCCTTTTTGGGGGGCTATGGTGACCCCTTTCAGTCTGGAAACAGAGAAGTCATATAACTGGTTGCTGGCTACAAAAGTGGAAATCGACGCTACCGCGGATGATTCGAAACGGGAAAGATTTTTGCAGGTTAAATCAGGGGACTCACTCTACGTTCGTCACGATATTGATTACACTGTGGATGATTGGATTGTGAGCAGTGTTGATTTCAAGGTGAAATCCGGATTAGAAGCTATAAATCTTATTGTCACAGGTCCGGCAAATTTTCCACTTGGCGTTGATAATTTTATGCTTAGAGAACTTGAAACCCCTCACCTGAAGCTGTATTATGATGGTGAGATTACTGAAGAACAGGAAGACGGGGAAACTATCACGCTCATCTTGAATAATGATTCCTTTGCTGATCCGCTAAGCCTGTCCTCATGGTCTGCTGTGGGCCTTCCGGAAGGAATTAGTACAGGAAACCTGATGAGGGTGGATTCGTCCATGGCACAGTTTGACCTGGTGGGTAATTCAAGTCAGCCATTTGAAGGAACAGACATGGTTGGACTGACCGTTACAGTCGGGTCCGACCAGTTTTTAACGAGCGAACAGGAACTCAGCATTTATGATGATGTGGTGTTTAGTGCTTTAGATACTTCGACAGTTAATCTTTGGTCTCCCAAAGCCAGACAAAGTTTTGGCGTATATCCAAATCCAGCCTCCTCTTCCCTGAATATAATTCATGAGGGCCCGGCAAACGGACATATTGAACTTATGTCTGTGTCAGGACGGACATTATTATCCAGGCCCCTGGAAACACCTCACATGAGAATTAATATCCCAACGGGACTCAATGGAATATACCTGTTGAGGTTGTTTAGTTTTCAGTCAGTTATGACACAAAAAGTAATGATATATAATTAATAATCAGCAAGATGAAAATCCTATCCAAAAGTTCTATTAGCATCCGGCACATAGCAGGAACATTTCTTATACTAAGCCTTATCTTGTTGCTGGGCTCTTGTCAGTCATCGGAAGAAAATACAAGCCCAAACCTTATTGTCATCATGGTAGATGACATGGGTTATACCGATGTTAGTTTTAATGGCTGCGAGGATATCCCAACACCAAATATCGACAGGATCGCTGAGAATGGGATTCGTTTTACGAGTGCATACACAACTTATTCAGTATGCTCACCCAGCCGTGCAGGTTTTATTACCGGCAGGTATCCACAGCGCTTTGGCTATGAAAGGAATGTTCAGTACCGTCCGGGAGATCCGAATATGGGATTGTCTAAGGATGAGATGACGCTGGCATCCAATCTTAAGCAAGTGGGGTATCATTCCGGCATAATTGGAAAGTGGCACATGGGAGCACACCCCAGTAATCATCCACTGAATCGTGGCTTTGATGAATTCTATGGCCACCTTGGCGGAGGTCACCAATACTTCCCGGAGCTGATAGACATACCCAATGGCTACGAGATCAATTCTGAGAAGGAGAGCTACCGTACCTGGATCATGAGGAACCATGAGCATGAACCTATTGATGAATACCTGACCGATGAGTTCTCCAACGAGGCAGTAAGTTTCGTGGAACGGAATGCTGATAAGCCATTTTTTCTCTATCTGGCCTACAATGCACCGCATGCACCTATGCAGGCAACAGAGAAATACCTCTCACGGTTTGAAAATATTGAAAATGTGCGAAGGAGGACCTACGCTGCTATGGTAAGTGCCGTGGATGATGGTGTTGGTCGCGTCATGGATAAACTGGAAGAATTGGGTCTTGAGGAGAATACACTTGTATTTTTTCTCTCCGACAATGGCGGACCAGAAACGAAGAACGGATCCGATAATGGCCCACTTAGGGAAGGACAGGGTAGCAACTATGAAGGGGGCTTTCGGGTTCCATTTGCTTTGCAGTGGAAGGGTGATCTTAAAATCGGGACTTATGATGCGCCGGTATCAGCAATGGACATCTTTGCAACAATCTCAGAGCTTTCAGGAGCACCGGGAAATCCTGATCATCCACTCGATGGTGTGAATCTTATCCCATACCTGAAGGGGCAACAAGATGGGGTTCCACATGAGACCATCTATCTCAGGAAATACGATAACAAGAAATTTGCCGTGCGTCATGGTGATTATAAGTTTGTTAGCTTCGAGAATAACACAAGGCAGGAATTGTATCATCTGGGTGAAGATATTGGCGAAATGAATGATCTTGCTGCGACATATCCTGGTAAACTCAATGAACTGGATTCATTAAGGGAAAAATGGAATAGTGAGCTGATTGACCCTGTGTTTTTGGGATTGATTCATACGGAAGCATGGGGAAATAAACCGAAAAAAGTGGAGAAGAAATGACAAACGGGACATTGAGAATAAAAGTATCTTACCAACTGGTCATAGCTTTCCTTGGAATGTTAGTGATTACATCATCCCTCAGTAGCTATGCTCAGGAAATTAACGGATGTGTACTGCAGGAAGAGCAATGGCAGATATTGATTCTGAATGAGGATGAAGGAAGTAAAACGCTTGAGTTTATTTATAATCCATGTAATCTGAACCTTCTTAGCGATGTTTTTTTGAGAATAGATGTAGAGAACAATAGTCCTGTAGAACTGGTAGCAGATATCAGTTACCACAGCGATTTATCCTGGAAAGACAATGCGGGGCGACATATCATTCCTGCCCAATCGACCAAAGATTTAAATTTGATACTCTACCGCGAGGCGCCAGATGCTTCATCCCCCTGGTTTCAGGAATTCAGTGAAGTACGTGCATTACCGGGTGGACATGTAATACACTGGAAGGCCTTTAATTTAGATGAAATAAAAAAGGTAAGGCTCACCATTAGCTGGAAAGATCTGGGTGCTCAGGTGTCGATGGCTCGTGTAAAAACCCCCGTTGGCACAGGAGATTATACATTTCCTGATATTGATTTTAGTTCGCTGCCCAGACCTCTTGTTGATGAGATGGGACAACTTAAGATCGAAGATTGGGATGATAAGCTTGAGAGCAGGGACGCGCTTGTTGGCCTTGGTACATCAGATACTACCAATTTCCTGAATGCCAGTGTGAATGAGAAATTTTCGAAATATGGTGGCTGGAAGGGTGGTCCCCAGCTAAGCGCTACAGGAAGATTTTATACCATAAAATATATGGATAAATGGTGGCTGGTTGATCCGGATGGATACCTGTTCTGGTCGCAGGGTGTCACCGGAGTTGGCAAGGGAGTGGAAACCCCGACTACAGGCAGGACTTCACTTTTCCCTGATTTTGCAGATGAACAATCATCTGAGCTATGGCCCATACTGGAAGAGGAAACCCTGAATAACAATATTAATTTCTATATGATGAATGTCAAGCGCAAGTACGGGCTTGAATGGGAGATCCTCCATAACGAAGTAACAGAGGGCCGCATGAAAACCTGGGGTCTGAATACCTACGCGGCCTGGTCGGATATCCCCGACGATCTGAAGCATCCCTATACCCTGATCATTCATCCTACAAAGGAGTGGATAGGTTCCATAGATAAAATTGTGGATCCTTTTTCTACAATTTTCAAGAGCAGTTTGAAGAACTATTTATCCGCGCTTTCTGACAGAGCTGGAGATCCCTGGAATATTGGGATCTTTGTCAACAATGAATTGCATTGGAATAATGAAAACAGTATACCTGATGAGGTGCTGAAAATATCCAATACGGTCCCGGCCAGGGCAGCCATGGAGGAGTTTCTTGAGGAGAAGTACACCACAATCGCTTCCCTGAATGCATTATGGAGTAGCAATTTCACATCATTTGAAGATATAGATGGAACAGGTTCTGATCAATTCTCTGATTATTTCAGGGAGGATATGAATGACTATCTTAATTATTTTGCCGATACTTACTATAGGATCTGTAAAGAGGAAGTTGAAAATTATCTTCCTGGGACCCTTTACCTTGGGAGTAGAATTCATGGGAATGTATTCAATAATCATATAGTACTGAATGCTGCATCACGGCACTGCGATGTATTTAGTTTTAACTATTACCAGGCTTCCCTGAAGGATGTGAATTTTTCATTAGAGGTAGACAAGCCAATGATCATTGGTGAGTTTCATTTTGGCACCGGTAGTCACGGTGTATGGGGCACCGGCCTTGTTCCTGCAGCTGATCTGCAGAACCAGGCAGACATGTATGGACAGTATGTTGCAGAGGCTCTTGACCATCCTGATATTGTGGGTGCGCACTGGTTTCAATGGTCAGATCAGATGGTGACTGGCAGGAAGGATGGTGAGAATTTCAGGATCGGATTGGTGGATGTAACTGACCAACCCTACCAGGAGATGCTTACAACCATTTCGGAAACATCAGAGCAACTGTATGGGGTCCGGTCGAATACCGGAATCAGAGAGGAAGGAAAACCGGTTGATTCCAAAGGAGAAGTCCTCATATATCCCAACCCAACTAATGGAAGTTTTATTGTAAAGCTTCCGGGAAACGAGATGTTGGCAGACCTTTCATTGATATCTCTTAATGGAAGCACGGTATATTCCAAAATAATACAGACCAATGAGGAGTTGGTTATGCCAGAGGATATTATGGGTCTGCATGTGTTGTTACTGAATATTGATGGCGATATTAGTTCTCAGAGATTGTTAATACAGTAAGAAGGAAAAAGTAAAAAATGAAACGAAGAGTGTATATGCTGCTTTTGCCATTGATGGCTTTAATGTTTGCTGTTTCCTGTTCTTCATCTGAGCAGGAATCGCAGCCCAATGTGCTGTTCATCATGTGTGATGATCTCAATGATTATAATATAGTGAATAAGGGTCACCCGGATATCAAGACTCCGAATATTGACAGGCTTGCTCAATCTTCCACGATTTTTCTGAATGCCCATACAAATGTAGGCCTTTGTCAGCCCTCAAGGAACAGTCTTTTCACAGGGATCTACCCTCATACTTCTAAGGATTTTGGATGGACACCTCATCATAAGAATCCATTGCTGAAGCACAATAAAACATTTATTGAATTGTTTGGAGAGAATGGCTATTATGTGCTGGGCACTGGTAAGCTGCAGCATCATGAAAATGAATCCATCTGGGACGAGTGGGGTATTGAGCGCAGGATCAATTATGGTCCTCATGCGAACAATGGAATTGAGAACGTGGGGCATCCTTCCGTACCTGAAGCTTTTCGTAGAATTAACAATGTTGATGGATCTTTTGCACCTTTATCGGATGTGCCTGTATTCGATACTCTCGAATCAGGACTTGAGGCAGGTTGGTCGTACGGACCAAGGCCATTTCGCTATGTAAATGAAAGTGACCGTGACCTTATGCCTGATGAATTGCATGCAAACTGGGCGGTCGATAAAATCAAAGAACTGGAGCAGAGGGAAGGGGACCAGCCCTTTTTCCTTGGAGTCGGATTTGTTAAGCCACATACGCCACTGTATGCTCCACAGAAATATTTTGATATGTTTCCGCTCGATGAGATTGAAGTTCCTGCATGGCTACAAGATGATGCAGAGGACTGTTTCTATACCAGTGTTTTCCCTGCCAGCGATGTTGGTCTGTATTATTTCCAGGCCTTGAAGGAAGCCTATCCGGAAGGAGATATTGGCTTGAAAAAATTCATGCAGGCTTATATGGCATGTGTGGCTTTCGTGGATGACCAGATAGGCAAGGTGATCGATGCCCTTGATGATAGTAAATTCAAAGACAACACCATTGTTATTCTGACAAGCGATCATGGATGGCAGATGGGACAGAAGGATTATCTGTACAAGAATTCCCCATGGGAGGCTGGCACACGTATCCCTTTGATAGTGAGGGATCCATCTTCCTCAAAACCCGGGTCTAAGGTTATGCACCCTGTGTCTTTGATCGATATTTATCCAACGCTGATGGATCTTTGTTCTCTTCAAGGATCAACAGTGAGAGATACAACAGCAAATGCCCCGGAAGGATTTAGCATGAGACCCTTGATCGAAAAACCAGAAAGAGGAAAGTGGGATGGTTCCAAAGGTGCTTTAACCCTGCTGGGAGCAAGTATCAATACGCCAATTGAAGGCCTTGGAATATCGACCAATCCAAAGGCGCTCTGGCATATTCAAATAAAGGGTGAATTGCCGGATTCATTAATCATGCAGCAAAATTATAGCTTCCGTACGAAAGATTGGCGGTACATAATGTACAGGAATGGGAAGGAAGAATTGTATGATCACCGTTCTGATCCTGCAGAGTGGTATAATCTTGCAATGGATGAACAATATGATGAGATCAGGGAAAAATTAAAAACAGATGTGCTTGAAATAATAAATAAAGGAGATTGATATTATGTATAAACATGTGGTACTCTGGAAAATCAGAGATACAGGAAATGAAATAAAAAATCAGAAAATCATTAATAATGTAGTGGAGAAACTGGAAAAATTCCCTGCAGCAATTCCTGAGATAGTTAGTTATGAATTGGCTGTAAATATAGGTGATTATGGAGCCTCCTTTTATGATATTTGCTTAATTTCGACTTTTAAGAATAAAGATGAGTTCTGGGCTTATACAAAATACCCGGTTCATGATGAAGCTGTAGCCTATATTCAGTCTGTGCAGGAAGCTGAGCAAATTGTGGATTTTGAATCTTAGAGTTGCTTTGCTGGTTTGTTTCAGCATATTAAGATTGAATCAGGAGACCGGAAATTAATTGGATAATTGCTTTTAGAAAATAAATACTTATATCAAAAAATATAAACAGATGAAAAAACTTTCTTTTTTATTGTTTCCATTGCTACTTACTGCTTGTGGCACTGCAGAAAAGCCTGTAGATCAGGAAAAACCTAATATTATTGTTATTTATATGGATGACCTTGGTTATGGGGACGTTGCAGCTTATGGTGCAACAGAGATAAAAACTCCCAATATGGATTTTCTGGCAAATAATGGTTTGCGTTTTACAAATGGGTATTCAAGTTCGGCAACTTGTTCTCCAAGCCGTTATGCAATGCTAACAGGTACATATCCATGGAGAGAGAAGGGCGTTAGGATACTACCTGGAACGGCTCCATTGGTTATTGATACGAGCATGATGACATTGCCTAAAATGTTGAAAGAGCAGGGATATCATACTGGAATAGTCGGGAAATGGCACCTTGGATTGGGAGCTGGTCAGCTTGATTGGAACCAGCATATTTCTCCCGGACCAAATGAAGTGGGATTCGATTATTCATATATTATGGCAGCTACACAGGACAGGGTTCCTACAGTGTATATAGATAATGGAGATGTTGTGGGACTTGATCCGAATGATCCGATTGAAATAAACTGGAAAAAGAATTTTGAAGGGGAACCAACAGGTAAGGATAATCCGGAGTTGCTGACAATGAACTGGCACCACGGACATAACAGTAGTATCGTGAATGGCATTCCCAGGATAGGTTTCATGAAGGGTGGAGAGAAAGCAAAATGGAGCGATATAGATATGGCTGATCATTTCCTTGAGAAGGCCCAGGAATATGTCACTATACATAGGGATGAACCTTTCTTCTTGTATTATGCTTTCCAGCAACCGCATGTGCCAAGAACGCCTCATCCAAGATTTGTGGGGGTAACAGGAATGGGACCTCGTGGGGATGTGATCGCAGAAGCTGACTGGTGTATTGGAGAGTTCATGGATACGCTTGAAGCGTTGAATTTACTGGAGAATACATTAGTAGTATTTTCAAGTGATAACGGACCGGTATTAAACGATGGATACTATGATGATGCAGTGGAAAAATTGGGTGATCATCTACCAGCGGGTCCTCTTAGAGGAGGGAAATATAGCTTGTTTGAGGCAGGAACAAGAGTGCCGTTTATTACTTACTGGAAAGGTAAAATTCAGCCGGGAGTATCTGATGCACTCATTGGCCAGATAGATTTACTGTCATCGATTGCCCAGCTTGCAGGAAGTGATATTACAGCTGCAGATAGTAAAGAACTATTGGATGTTTTTCTGGGAAAATCAACTGAAGGAAGAGAAAGCCTGATTCTCGAAGCAACAAGTCGAACTGCATTCAGGAAAGGTGATTGGCTGATGATTCCTCCATATAAAGGACAAAAAGTAAATAAATTTGTAAATATCGAATTGGGTAATTCTGCAAAATATCAATTGTATAATCTGGCCGACGATTTGAGTCAGACGAATAACCTGGTTGAGTCAAATCCTGAAAAACTTGAGGAGATGAAAGAAGAATTCATAACACTTCGGGGCAGTGGATTTCAGGAAACCGAAGAACTGGTCCTCAAATAGAATCGTATAAGATAAGTACTGAAAATACTTCGCAGATTAGAACGCATAAATGAATAGTCTAATGAGAATGATAAAGGGATGCTTGGTAATGCTAATAATTTGTGTTCCCATAATTACGAATGCAGCAGCATTTCAGTCTGGAACCTCTTATTTCATTAGTAGTTCTACTGGAGAGGATAGTAATGGAGGGACAATAGAGTTTCCATATAAAACACTTCAGAAAATAAGCAGCATTTCTCTTCAGCCTGATGATACCGTGTATTTTTTGCGTGGGGATAGATTTGATGGACATTTTGTTGTGAATGGATCAGGAACTGAGGCGATGCCAATAGTGATCACTGCTTATGGGGAAGGAGAAAAACCGATACTAAGTGGTGAAGCTGGAGCTACTGGTGGAGGAGATTATCAGGAGGCAATATACGTACTCAATCATGACAACATGATTTTTGACGGACTTGAGATTCAAAATGAAAGGAAAGTAAGCAGAGTGGGTATTGACAGCGTGGATGCGTATGGAATATATATATTAAATAATGGTAAGGAGATATTGAGGAATTTTGTTTTCAGGAACATGACATTCAGGAATGTTTATGCCATAAAAGAGATGAATGATCCGGATGATTTTAACGGACTTGAAGTGGCTGCAGTAAGAATTGAATCAGCAAAAAATAAGGTGCCGGGAGAGGAGAAAAATATCCAGGATGTATTGATGGAGGATTGTTATTTTACTAATCTGCAACGATTGGGAGTCCATATGAAGCATTTTGGTGGCAACACAGGAATAGGCAATGATTCCATCAACAGAAATATGAATCTTGTATTCAGGAACAATAGCTTCCTGAACACCGGAGGAACCTGCATCTTGCCAACAAATACCTATAACTGTCTCATTGAGCACAATGTATTTGATCACCCCGGTGCGAGTACTGATCCACGCATGCCGGGCCGGGGAAGTTCCGTGTGGACCTGGAGATGCCATAATACAGTGATACAATACAACCAGTGCCTTCACATTCGTGGTTACCTTGATTCACATGGGATACATATCGATCATTCTAATGTCAACACCTTTGTACAGTATAATTATATGGAAGATTGTGAAGGGGGATTTGTAGAGATCCTGGGAGGTAATCTGAATGCTGTTTACAGGTTCAATATCAGTGTAAATGACGGTTGGAGAAATAATCCAAACTGGATTAACAGCAATCATACATTATGGATAAATGAAAAGACAGGTGAGAGTGTACATTATTGCGACAGTACCTACATTTATAACAACACTATTGTAAGTAACAATGCTTATTCCACTGCAATCGATATTGATGGTAAGAATACGTACATATTCAATAATATATTTTATGCTATAAATGGAAGTAATATAGGAGGCAAACAAGTAGCCATTGAGGATCAGGGGACTGAGTTTTTTCTTAGTAATAATCTTTATTTTGGAGCAATTGCTGATCAATTTAAAAACATGGATGCTTCGCCCGTATATGGGTTCCCATATTTTCTGAATGAGTATCAGGGAGAGGCTCAAGGCTTTCAACTACAATTTCCTAGTCCGGTACTGAGTACAGGAATTGCAAAAAGAGGTCCGGTTCTTCCGGGTGCCGGTTACGGTATTTTTAAGGATATACCTTCTTTCCCTGAGACAGATTTCTTCGGAAATCCTGTTGATATGTCAGGCGCAGAAGGCTTGCCCAATATCGGGGCTTGTAATGACAAAGGGGGGCTGTATATCGACGAGAACAATGCTTCCAGTCATTTGCACAAGGGATGTTTTATTTATCCGAATCCTGTAGATACTTCACTATTTATTGAACTTCAAAGTCTGGAGATAGAATCTGTGGATATTCGTATAGTTGATATGCAGGGAAGAACCTTACAGGTTTTTCAGAATTTGAAAGCTGTAGATAAGGAATTGTTCAGTTTTGATCTCAAGCCTGAAATCAGAGATGGTATTTATTTTGTTATCGCAGATGCTGGTGCTGAAAAACTTAGCGCAAGGTTTATACTGGATAGGAATTAAAATATAGAATATCTCGAGTAATTATTTTTCCAAAATTCATCAGGATTGATTGATTTTTAATATTTCTCAAATACGATAATCTTCTAAAAATCAAATAGATAATTCTTAACGGTGAATTAAATCACCCTTCCTATTGAAATTTTAGTATCCTGATTATTGTAAAAAACATACCCTTTACTTGGTAGTTTAGTGACACTGTAGTACTCCCTTATTTCATAATTTAGTTTCCTGAAATCTAATTTGTAAGACGAGGATATTATGGTTCTAATAGATGATGGCAATATGGTGAATGGGAAGTACAATAAGCAGGTAAAGAAATACAGCATATTCAAGTATGTACTTTACATTGTATTGATCATTTCTTTTGTTGTGATCTTCTTAGTACTCTCTTAATAATATAAATTGAAAACTACTATAAATTAAAACGTAAAAACATGAAAAAATTATTACTATTTACTTTTGGATTGGTGCTTGCTCTTGCAGTAGGAGCACAGGATAATCTTATTACTAACGGAGGCTTTGAAACAGGTGATCGCACTGGCGGTTGGAATACCTGGAATAATGAGATTTCAATTGTTGATCCGTACGAAGGCACGTATCACGGACTATTAAAAGCGGATCTTGGAGCTTCTTTCCTTCTAGTTGATTTTCCTGTTACGCCGGGGAAAACCTATAATATTTCTTTCTATGCTAAATTTCCCGATGGTATCGGCACATCAAATGGTGTTAGTATGAAACTCCAAGAACCTGATAAAACAGACATTGGTGGGACTGCATTCATTACATCTGTAGATTGGACAACTGAAAGTGCACAGGTAACTATCCCAGCTGGCGTAACTTTAGTACGAGTATCCGTCTCTAAGACACCATCCCCGGTATGTTACATCGATAATATTGTAATGACCGAAGAAGCCGGAGCTTATCCGGATCCGGATCTGACTTTAAGTGATGATGGTGAAATCCTTGAAGACTTCGAGGATGGTGAAGTAATTACCGTTGATATGACTGTGGATACTTTTGTTGATCCGCTTGTGCCGGAGAACTGGACTGTTACCAACCTTCCTGAAGGTGTAACAGCCGGAGCAATCACAAGGGTTAGTGATACCCAGGCAACATTTACTCTGTCTGGTAATACTACCGGAGATTATGACAATGATATCACAAATATGACAGTTACAGTTACTGCTGCTGAGTTTACTAATTATGAGTTTGCTGCAGTCGTAAATACAGGTGTAACATTCACAGCTAATGTTGAAGGTGGAGAAGTAGTAATTTGGGAAGAAGACTTCTCTACATTTACTCCTGATGTAGCTCTTGACTCAACATATCTTGCTGACAATGGATTCCGCACACAGGGAAACCCTGATTCAATAAAAGTAATTGATGGATATGCTGTTATGTATACAAGTGCAGCAGATAGTAAGAATAACTGGTTAAAACATGAGATAGAGCTGATTCCGGAGATGAAGTATCTCTATAGTCTTGATATTAAGACCCCCGATGGTGGTAAGTCATTTGGTGTTGTATGGAGAGCCAGCGAAGCTCAAATTAAGACTACTGAGATAACTAGCACAACCTGGGAAAATGCTTTTACACAGTTTGTGGTTGAGCCTGACAAAGACACCGTTGATCTTGGAGTTTACCGGTGGGGCTTTCCCAAGGAGACGCATTTCGATAACATGAAACTCGTAATGATCACTGAGCCTATGATTAAAGTCGCCAATGATGGTGAACTCATTGAAGGTGCAGAGGATGGTGAAGTGATTACCGTGACAGCCCTTTATGATACTTTTGTAGCTTCTCCTGACCTGGCGAACTGGACTGCAAGTGCTCTTCCTGCAGGCGTAAGCCTTGGAAGCCTGAGCAGAGTAGATGATACAACAATTGAAATAACCCTTGCAGGAAATGCAACAAGTGCTTACGATGGTGATTTTGTTGCTGACTTAACAGCAGTAAGGGATGAATTTGTCACATCAAACAAGGCTTTGACTGCAGGTCCTCTTACATTTACTGCCGCTATTGAATCAGCAAGCATTACATTTATTGTAGATGATACCAAGCGTGCCTCTGCCACAGGATTCGCAATCAAAGGTAGCTGGAATACAGCCACAGGTGAATATGATGCTGGTTGGACTGATGGCGCTGAACATTCAGTTTTCTTCGATGACGGAACCAACGGTGATGTCACTGCAGGAGACAATATCTGGACAGTCAGCCTGGAACTCGTACCTGACGCAGGAGTAAACACATGGGAATGGGGTGTGAACGATTCAGATGGCAATTGGATGGATGGTAACTTCCAGTTCACTGTTACGGATGCAAGCGCTCAAACTCTTGGTGCTTATGTGATCCTGAATAACGATGCATCACTTTCTGCATTAAGTCTTGATGTTGGTACACTTAATCCGGCATT
>JAUUZQ010000131.1 GCA_030589895.1 Bacteroidales bacterium | reverse complement strand
TCTAATCGAACTGCGTAAAAAATAGCATTATGAGCAAAGATCGCGTATACATTTTCGACACAACATTAAGAGATGGTGAGCAGGTTCCTGGTTGTCAGCTAAACACAATTGAGAAAATTGAAGTAGCAAAGACACTTGAAGCACTTGGGGTTGATGTAATAGAGGCTGGTTTTCCTATTTCAAGTCCGGGAGACTTTAATTCTGTGGTTGAAATCTCTAAAGCTGTATCAGAGCCGATTATCTGTGGTCTGACCAGAGCCGTAAAGAAAGATATTGAAGTTGCTGCCGAAGCTCTGAAATTTGCAAAACGATCCAGAATTCATACTGGAATCGGAACTTCGTATTACCATATATATCATAAGCTGAACAGTACCCCTGAGAAGATTATTGCCAGGGGAATTGACGCTGTAAAATATGCCAAAACATTCGTTGAGGATGTTGAATTTTATGCTGAAGATGCAGGAAGGACAGATAATAAATTCCTTGCTCAAGTAGTGGAGGAAATGATCAAGGCCGGTGCAACAGTTATAAATATCCCTGATACGACAGGATATACACTTCCTGAGGAGTATGGTAAGAAGATTAAGTACCTGATGGAACATGTTCCCAGTATTGACAAGGCAATTCTTTCAACCCATTGTCACAATGATCTGGGCATGGCTACAGCTAACACAATGTCGGGTGTTATCAATGGGGCAAGGCAGGTTGAAGTAACGATCAATGGTATTGGAGAGAGAGCAGGTAATACTGCCCTTGAAGAGGTAGTGATGATCATGAAAAGCCGAAAACATCTGAACCTGATAAACAATATCAATCCAAAGAAAATCTATAGTACAAGTCGACTTATATCGACATTGATGAGAATGCCGGTTCAGCCAAACAAAGCGATTGTAGGCAGAAATGCATTTGCACACTCCTCAGGAATTCATCAGGATGGTGTATTGAAAAAGCGCGAAAACTATGAAATAATTAATCCCAAAACAGTTGGTATAAAGGAGTCTACTTTTGTTTTGACTGCAAGAAGCGGACGTGCTGCATTGAAGCATAGATTAAAACAACTGGGATATTTACCGGAGAAAGAGGCTATTGATATAATTTATGACAAATTTATTATTGTAGCTGATGCCAAAAAAGAGGTAAATGACGACGATCTGAAAGCATTAGTGGGTGCCAGCGAAAGAGTTGTTAAGAGAACTCTGCATCTGGAAAAACTTCAGGTATTGTGTGGTAAAGGATCAGTCCCGGTTGCCACAGTAACAATTAAATGGGAGGGAAGTGAGCATACTGAAACTGTTGAAGGTAATGGTCCGATCGATGCTTCTTTTTCTGCAGTTAAAAAGATTCTGAATAAAAAAGTGAAACTTGAGGAGTTTCTTATCCAGGCGATTCACAGGGGAAGCAATGATTTAGGAAAGGTACATGTTCAAATAATACACAAAGGACAGGTCTATTATGGCTTCTCAGCATCTACAGATATCATAACTGCTTCTGTAGAAGCTTTTATCGATGCAATGAGTCAACTAGTATAACGTAACACTACATATGAAAAAGGGGTGCCCATCATGGACACCCCTTTTTTTAGCTGGCAATAGTTTGTTAGTTAATATACATCTATCTGTGTTTTTCTTTTTATAAGCATCTCTGCTTTTCCTTCAAATCTCGTGATCAATCCGGTGGCTGAAATATGTTGTCCAAGGAAATATCTTTCTGGTCTCCAGCTGTATCTTCTTGCAACATTTCCCGGCACTACCATTGTAAACTCCTGGTAAGGATACTCGCCTCCAAAGAACAGGAGCAAGTCATCAGTGTCAGGATTGTACCATGTTCCATATACTCGTCCGTATACTCTTGCGATCTCACCAACATTGTATTTAGCATCGAAAGCTGATATCGTCTGGATTCTGTATCCAAGGTTATAATGCCATGCGCCGTAGTTTGGATATAGTCCGATATAGTGTCTGTGCATAGACCTGGTCCAGACAATTTCAGAGTATCTTGGATAATACAGCACCCTGTAGTTACTTCTGTAGGTCATAGGATGAACATGTATTTTCACCTTCTTCACCGGGTAGTAGTGATTTCTGTGAGACTTGGCTGTTGATTTAGAGCTGTGAGATACTCCATAAGTTGTGCGATTTGCGGTTGAATGCTGAACTTTTGGATCCTTGTATGTTTTACCTACATGAACAGTTTTATTGGCTGTCCTGTAATTACTATTAGGATTATACCTGGTAGTTGTACTCGTTTTTCTACTACTACTTCTCTGTGCTACAACTGGTGAACGTGATCCCTGTTGCGAAGAGGTACTCCTTGTAGAAGTATGTGATTTCCTTGCGGAAGGCTTTTTCTGTGCTTTAACTGATGAGCTCGATTTGCTCCTCTCACTTTGTGAGCTTCCCCTTGCTGATTGTGCACTGGCTGCCAGTGTACCGATTGTCATCGCCATCAGCATTCCTATTATTTTAATTTTTGTTTTCATGACCAGAGATTTTAAAGATTCTTATCATTTGATGAAGTAAGTTCAAAATCAATGCCAAAAATTTAATTAAAATAAAAGCCCCGATCAGTGTCGGGGCTTATTATCTATTAATCAATATATTATACTCTTATAAATCTCTTGGTTTTTTTCCAGCCCGCCAATGTGCTTCAATCTTTTCAAGTGAAATTCCTTTGGTTTCAGGGATGTAGAAATATCCCCACACAAGTCCAATAACAGCAACCGCGGCAAAAATCCAAAAGACACTTCCAATACATGAAGGACAAACTTCAGATAAGTCCTGACCTTCAGGAACGACTACTTCTTTTGCATTACCAATGGCACTGGCCATTTTATAGAATGTCCAAACAACAAGTGTATTGAACCCCCAATTTGACAATGAACCGATTGATGCTCCAATTCCACGTACTCTTGTTGGAAATACCTCAGTAATTATCAGCCAACCCAGTGGCCCAAGACTGATAGCAAAGAATGCTATATATACCAACATTGATATGACAAGGAACCATTTAGACACTCCTGGTATCATAAAGCCCAATCCCATGCAAATGAGTGCAATAGAAATTCCTATTAAGCCAATGAAGTATAATTTCCTTCTGCCCAATCGATCGATAATAAACAGTGCGAGAATGGTGAACAGCACATTAACAACTCCAACAATAACCACTGCGGAAATTGCATCTTCAGCACCTTGAAAACCTGCAGCAAGGAATATTTTCGGTCCATAATAAATTACAGTATTTATTCCAACAAACTGCTGTACAAACATGATACCTATGGCAATAATAAGTGCATTTCGCAACCATGGTTTAAATAACTCTCTCCATCCTGATTGAGTGGCATCAACAGCTATATCACTTTTCATTTCTGAAATAGAATTTTCAACGCTATCAGGATGTTCAATTTTACCAAGAACCTTCCGACAATCATCTTCTCGTCCCTTGCTCATTAACCAACGAGGTGTTTCAGGAAGGAAAATCATTCCTATAAAAAGGATCAATGCCGGGATAACACCCACATATAACATTGGACGCCAGCATTCAAGGTTATCATTATCTGCAAAAACAGTATTACTCAGATATGCAGCAAGGATACCAACAGTGATTAATAGTTGAAACATTGAGACCAGGGTACCTCTAATCTTAGTGGGAGATATCTCAGATATATATAAAGGAACTGCAAAGGATGATGCTCCAATAGCAAGGCCCAGGTAAAAACGGGATATCATTAACTGTGCAACGTTAGGGGCTAATCCAGTCCATAATGCACCTGTTGCAAATATGAAAGCCGCTCCAAGAATCACCTTTCTCCGACCAATATAATCAGTAATCGGACCAGATATCAGGGCTCCAAATACAGCGCCGATTAAACCCAGAGCAGTTAAATTCTCAAGCTGGGAATCATTTAATTCAAAAAAATCCTGGAGATAAGGTATAGCCCCGGAAATAACTCCTGTATCAAATCCAAAAAGCAGTCCGCCTGTAGCTGCAATTGCAGCTATCACAATTACAAGACCTTTGTTCTGTTTGTTTTCTTGTTTCGCCATAGTTAAAATAGTTGTTGAAATAATTAAGTTCCGAATATACCAATAAAGATTACAATTCAGATGAGATATTATTAATTTGCAGTAAAATAAATAGTTGATTATATCATCGACTAAATACAATTGCTTCATAGGTATACATTTCAGCATCTCTCCAGCTACTTTTGTGTATCCCTACTTTATATTGAGCACAGTTTTCGAGAAGTTCAATAGCAGTCCAATTGTTACTGACTGCTACTTGTGGAAGGAGAGTTCCTCTCTGTCCATGTGAAATCAAATATATTCCATGTCGGCCAATCTCAATTTCCTCAGCAGAAAATATCCGTAAACGCGGAGTTAATACCGATATTTCAATTTTCATCTCTTCAGTCTCGGACTTACTGACCGCTTTGAACCTGTTGTCATGAAACGCAGCTGAGACAGCCATCTTTTGAATATTTTCATAAAGGGGATCAGATTCTGAAAATGTCCCAATACATCCTCTTAACTTTTCACGGACATAGACTGATACAAAAGCTCCGGCCAGGGCTGTAATTTCAGGATCCAGATGATCTTTTGATAAAGCAGGAGCTTTATCGCTATTCAGATAATTTAGTATGGAGGATTCAGCCAAATCCAGTAAAACATCTTTTTGTTTTTTGTCTAAGTGCATACTTTTTACATTAAGATATGTCAATAGTAAAATATCATAGAAATATAGTTGACAACTTCGCTTGAAGGACTCACTTCCCCGGAATGTCCCCTGGCCAGTATTTCAGTACTATATTTTGAGGACACAAGTCCGGCATATGCCATAAGTGTCATAATTGGACCTGTACCACATGCCGGGATATTATATTTCAAGGTGACCCTTTCAACTCCTTTGCAACTCTTCTCTGCGATTTGATCTATTATATGTTGATCTCTTTGAAATCCTTCCTCAGGTGTAAGGAAATGTGAGAAATCACTTGATGCAATAACAAGCACATTCCGATTCAATTTTTTGACTGCCTCATGAATGGATATCGCCAACTCTTCAGATTCAATAGCTGTTCTGCTACTCATGCTAATGGGAAGGATCTTAATATCTGAATCAGATAAATAATATTGAATAAAAGGAATGATCACTTCACACGAATGTTCATGATCATGCGCCGTGGAATCTTCAGGGTAGGGGATGAGCTTCCCTAATTCTTTGTCTATTTCAAGAGTTCCTGAAGAATTATTCCAGAATGAGTGCCCATCCAGTGCTATTGGTGCTCCTAAACCCGAATGATTAGGGTTTAAAATAACAATCGTTTCAGGAGTAATGCGCTCAGCTTGCAGGTATTTGAAAAACGGAACAGTCTGATATCCACTATATATATGGCCTGCATGTGGTAAAATTGCACCAATAGTTGTAATATTCTCTTTATTAAACTCAGGATAGTGATCTGAGCTCTCTATCTGAGCAATGAGGTTTTCAATCTCTTTTTTTGATCCGGGATAAAACCTGCCTTCAACTGCGGGGTATCTTGTTTTCATATCCATATTAATTAAAAATTCCGGGAATATCAGAATGACAATTGATACAATAGCCCTCTGTTAATCCTTTTATACTTGTTGAATACAAATTTCTCTCAATTAAAAGTTCCTGGCAATTCGAGCAGTAGGTATTTGAATCGAATGACAAGCCAGTGTTCCCAGGATAAACATAGTGAAGTTTTAGGCGGGCAATGCCCATTAGCTCCTCAATAGAAATTAAGGGAGTAGCGCTCTGTTGCATTTTATGGTTTGGAAAATATCTGGAGAGATGAAAGACCTGGTCACTCCCACAAACATTTGATATCCAAGCAATCATTTCACTAAACTGCTCTTTATTGTCGTTTAAACCCGGGATAATTAATGAGGTCAGTTCCATATGCTTGCCCGATTTTGCAATTTGATGAATAGATCGCAACACCGGCTCAATGCGTGCTTTGACAATAAGCTTATAGAAATTATCATCAAATGCCTTCAGGTCAATATTAAAGGCATCCATATATAAGAATAATTCGTTCAAGGGCTTCTCATTTATAAATCCATTTGACACCATCACATTTTTCAAGCCCCTTGAATTAGCTATACGGGCTGTATCAAGCATGAATTCAAAAAATACCGTTGGTTCATTATAAGTATAGGCAATTATGGAGTGATTGCGCTCTATTGCTAAATCCACAATCTCCTTTGGCGTGTACTCTTGAAGCGTATTCAGGTCCTCCATGCCTGTTTGTGAAATATGGGCATTCTGGCAAAATGAACATGACATATTACATCCAATTGATCCCACTGACAAAACCCCTGATCCCGGAAAGAAGTGGTAAAGAGGCTTTTTTTCTATCGGATCCACTGCCATTCCGGATATTCTACCATAAATATCAGAATATAACTCCCCCTCATAATTACTTCTTACTTTACAAATACCACTCTCTGATTCAGGAACAATGCATAAGTGAGGGCAAAGATTGCATTTAACCTTGTTATTTTCCAGTTTGGTATAAAATGATGCAGCTTGCATGTTTTAAATTTACAACAAAATAATAATCTTAACTGCTACAGTCTGGTTAATCCAATTATAATTTAAGTACACTATCTAATGTGCTAAGATCATTTCGATTAAACTTTATGTCATATAGTTTGTTTTACATAAGCATATATAAATATGAAAAAACACACTATATTACTTATCGCAATTATCTCAATTCATCAATTAGCTAATAGCACAGACATAGATGAAAAAAGAAAAATAGATACTATAAATATCATGGAGGAAAAAGCCACGTTTGGCAACGGTTGTTTCTGGTGTACTGAAGCAATATTTGAAAGAGTAAAAGGTGTGCTATCTGTTGTTTCAGGTTATTCTGGCGGATCTGTAAAAAACCCGGGGTATAAAGAGGTTTGTTCCGGAATAACAGGACATGCCGAAGTAGTTCAAATTACATTTGACCCCTCAGTACTCACATACATTGAACTTTTAGAAATATTTTTTAAAACTCATGACCCCACAACACTGAACAGACAGGGAGCTGATGTGGGTACGCAATACAGATCAGTAATCTTTTATCACAATAAGATTCAGAGAGAAACTGCAGAAGAAATTATTTTGGAGCTAAATAAGGAAAAGATATGGAGCAATCCGATTGTAACTGAGATTACAGAATTTTCCATATTCTATCCCGGAGAAGATTATCACCAGGAGTATTTTGAAAATAATTCCAATCAGGGATATTGCAGAATGGTTATTCAGCCAAAGGTGGATAAGTTCAGTAAAGTATTTAAAGAGAAGCTTAAGTAGATTCTTCTGTCAATGGAAGACAAACTGTAAATGTACTTCCTCTTCCGGGTCTGCTTGAAACTTCTATTTTTCCCCCATTCATTTCAGTATAGTCTTTGCAAATCATTAAGCCAAGGCCTGACCCGGATTCACCAACAGTACCAAGAGTAGTAGCGCCATTTTTTTGTTTAAACAAATCATTTATAATCTCAGGTTCCATTCCAATTCCCTGGTCGACTATTTCAATACAGTAGATCTTTTCCAGGGCATAGCATTTGATCTCCACTTTACCACTGGGAAAACTAAATTTAACAGCATTTGTAATTAAATTTCTGATTACTGCTTTCATCATCTCAAAATCTACTTTGAGCGTAAAATCACTTTCTATATTAATGTTCAGATGAATATCTTTTCTTTGAATATTTGCCTGAACCGATACAACACTGTCTTCAATTAAACTTCGGATATTCGTTTCAGTTTTCTTAGCTGAGATCGAATCCATTTGTGAGCGAGCCCATAGCAACAAGTTTTCCAGCAACTCATATGTCCTTACTGACCCCTGAATGATTTGAGAAATATACTCTTTTCGGGTGGCATCATCCAGTTGATCAAAATTATCAAACAACAATTCTGAAAAACCACTCACTGCAGCAACCGGATTGCGCAAATCATGAGCGATTATGGTAAATAGTTTGTCTTTATCATCAATTACCTTCTTCAAGGAGCTTTCGGATTCTACAAGCTTCAAATTTGAAGTTATAAGCAGTTTGTTTTTTTCCTCAAGAAGCCGGCCTTTCTTTCTATTGCCGCTATATCCATACACCAAAATAAATAATAAGACCAAAGTAACTACAACAAGAGCCCCAAACACCTTATTTATGAGGGAATGAGAATCTTGTTCAGATAATAGTCGCACAATTTCATTTTGCTTAAACTTCTGCTCATAGCTAATCATAAGGTTTTCAATTCGCACTTCAGATTCCTTCTGATGAATTTCATCTTTAAGTTGAACATATTTCAGCTGATACTCATAAGCAGTCTTATAATCATTCTTTACCGCATACAATGAAGATAATTCAGAATAGGTCTCCAAAAGCAATGGTCTTATGTTGTTCTTTGTCGACAAGCGCAAGGCCTTATCAAGATAAAATTCTGCGGAATCCAGCTTCATGATAATTCTTTGAAAAGAACCTAAATTCACATATGATCCAATCTCATCAATAGTACTTTCAATACTTATGGCAAGCCTTCTTGACTTATGAATAAATTCTAATGCTTTAGAAATCTGATTAATTTCAAAATAGCACAATGACATATTCCCATATAATCCACAGATTGCAATTTCATTTTCAGAAAGATTAAAACCTATAAGAGCATCCTCATAATACTCCAATGCTTCTTCATACTTCTTTTCCTCGTACAATATTAATCCTATGTTATTATAGACCTTGCTAACAGTTAGTTTTTCACCAATTTTTCTGAATATCTCCAAAGAAGAATTATAATACTCCAGCGCCTTATCTGAATGCCCCATTACATAATTTACAGCTCCCAATAAATTATAAATCTCAGCAATACCTCTCTCATTATCTCCCTT
>JAUUZQ010000135.1 GCA_030589895.1 Bacteroidales bacterium | reverse complement strand
TGCAGTTCTTAACCGATGGCAATATGAGGGACAGGAGACCAATGTGCCCAGGTCATTATGGTCTGACCCGGTGGGTAACTCATCCTTCTCTTCAAGGTGGATAGAAGATGGTTCCTATCTCAGGCTGAAAAATATTTCACTGAGTTATAAAATTCCTGGTCGTTTTCTCGTTTTCCGTAATGCGGAATTCTATGTCACCGGAACAAACCTGCTAACTTTTTCAGGATACCTGGGCTATGATCCTGAATTTGCAATCTCTTATCAAACGATGGAGCAGGGAATAGATTATGGTATGTCGCCACATACCAGGACATATATGCTTGGTGTGAAACTCGGATTATAAATAATCTTAGAATGAATAAGTTACAGTTGTTGCTGATTGTTTTTGCTCTTAGTTTAGCTTCTTGTGAGGATTTTTTTAATCCGGATCAGGATCTGATTATAATGCAGGATGACCTGTATAAAAACTGGAATGAATATCGCTCAGTGGAGATGGGCTTATATGCATTGCAACAAAAACTTGTTGACCAGCTTGTAATTCTGGGGGAGCTACGTGGTGACCTGCTGGAGGTAACATCTTATGCTGACAGGGATCTGATCGATATATATAATTTTAATTTTTCAGAAGAGAACAAATATACCTCGCCAAATGGTTTCTATGAATTAATTGGAGCTTGCAATAATCTAGTCCGAAAACTGGAACATGATCACCCTGAAGTGCTTGAATCGACAGCAGGAATTACCTCTTATGACAGGCTCTATGGTGAAGTATTGTGCATGAGAGCCTGGACATATTTCTCTGCAGTTAAAATTTTTGGCAGGATACCGTATATCTGGCCTTCTCTCACATCCACTCAGGAGATCACGGATTACCTCAATTCACCCCAGACCTTTTATGATGTTGAAGACATCATATATAATAAGGATGGTCATCATAATGATACTATTTCAACTGACACCATTGTCCTTCATAAGATCCATCTGGATATGGGGATGGTCATAGACACATTTACCACGCAATTACCTGAAAGAATCAAAGCGGTCGGAGTTATTCATAATCTTGAAAATGAAGATGCGAGTTGGGATATTACCGTCTGGAATCAGAATGCCTATCGATGCTTAATGGGTGAAATGCACCTTTTTAATTCCAATCTATCAGCTGCTTACAACTATTTTTATCCGATTCTCTTCAACTTCGATTCGGAAACTTCAAGTATTCAATTTGGGCTTGATAATAAATTTGCCAATAGCAGCTGGAGAAATATCTATACCGGATTTGAACCATATGAGCATATCCTTTCACTGGAATTTAACAAAACTTTTCAGCAACAAAATGATCTGCAGAAACTGTTTTCAGCAGTGCTTCCGAACCTGTATATGTTAAAACCAACAAAGTTTGCAGTCGAAAATTGGGAGACAATCTGGCGTGAAACAGACATCGTCAAAAATGCGACCAATCCCGAACAAACTTATATGCAGGAATTAGGTATACCGGGTGATTTTCACAGGGGATATGGAGTCTCCTACAGCTATATCAGGGGAGGGCAAGCACTCAGCAGGGAAGAGGTAGATTTAATGCTGAACTATAAACGCCTGGGGAATTACCGGGATATGGAGAATCTCATGAATGGAGTTGATACCGTAGTGTATAAGTACACTATTGACAAAGATATATTCGATCATGATGCAAATTATAATATTTACAGGGCTGGAGGAATTCACCTTTATGTAGCTGAAATTTATGCCTATTGGTTACATGACCAGTACAATTCGGGCTTATATAATACCAATCTTAACATGAGCCTGAACATTCTGAACACTGGCAATTACAGAAATCCACCAGATGTATCTCAATTAGGGGTAAGAGGGAGAGTCGGATTTGGTTCAGGAGATGATAGATTATATATTGAAAACTACATATATACCCACAATCCCTATACCAATGAATTGGTCGGCTACCTTGACTACAGCAATAATCTACCAGCAAAACAGGCTTACCTGGAGGACCAGATTCTTACTGAGAGAGCAAGAGAACTTGCTTTCGAAGGGAATCGATTCTATGACCTTATGAGGGTGGCGAAAAGACGCGGTGATAATTCATATCTTGCCGATAAGGTTGCTGCTAAATTCACCGGAGCCAGGGCCGAGCAGATCCGTGCATACCTGATGGTTGAAGAAAACTGGTATATTCCTTTGGATTAATTTTTCTTTTTCTTCTGATTTCCCGGACTAGTGGAGGTGTTCTAGCCTTGACTATTTAATGTATTCAAGTTATATTAGCCTTGATTATTTAATGTTTTTTTTGGATTTAACTAGCCCTCACCGCAGGTAACTAGGCTGGCTAAAATGATAAATAATAAATACTTAAACAATAAGAGATGAGAATGAAAAAAGTATTAATCGCATGTGTGCTTGTATTGTTAGCTATTTCAGTAAACGGACAGGAGAGGAAGAGTGTGGAAATCCCCACCATCATTGGAGAATGGTGGCAAGTAGCAGGCGATCCTGATCTTGGAGATTATACTTCACCCAAGCAGCAACCGGTTGATTTTGGAGTATGGCAGGCAGCTGATGGAACCTGGCAAATATGGTCCTGTATTCGCAATACCAAAGCCGGAGGAATGGGAGGACGATTGTTTCATCGTTGGGAGGGAGAAAGTCTGTTTGATACCGACTGGAAGCCCATGGGCATTGCTATGGAAGCAGATACAAGCCTGGGAGAGACCAAAGGAGGCCTGCAGGCACCCCATGTGATCAAAGTAGATGATACCTACTACATGTTTTATGGCGATTGGGTGAATATCTGTCTGGCAACCAGTAAAGACGGAAAAAATTTTACGCGTGTAATAAAAGAGGATGGAACTCCAGCCTTATTTACAGGACCTCTTTATAATACCCGTGACGCGATGACCCTGGAATACAACGGATTGTATTACTGCTACTATATGGGCAGCCAAAAAGATGAAAAACCGCATTCTGCTATCTACGTCCGAACATCTGCAGATTTAAAGAAATGGAGTGAGCCAATGATGGTTTCAGCAGGTGGTAGTCCCGAGGATAGGGATCGCTGGTTTGGCGGAGATGCGGAGTGTCCTTTTATCGTGAACAGGGATGGACAATTCTACCTCTTTCGCAACCAGATGTATGGAGAGGCAAACCTGAACACCCAGTATTGCTCACCGAATCTGATGGATTTTGGTGTCAATGATGACAAATACTTGATTGGAGAGATGGCTGTTGCAGCTCCTGAGATTATTTTTTATAAAGACGAATATTACATGGCTGCATTGCTACCGAGCCTTAAGGGTATCCGGATTGCGAAACTGAAATGGATTAAGAAATAAGGAATGAAAAGCCTTGCGATAATCTTATTAGCGGGATTAGTTTGTGCCTGCAATAACACCAGTCAAAGCCAAACTGAACAAGTAGTTTATAGGGTTCCCCAGATTGACGGGGACTGGTGGCAGGTAACCACCTATCACCCGGATATAGCTCCGTATACATATGGAAAAGGAGATAATAATGTTTGTGATTTTACCATGTTCAAAGCGAAGGACAATACATGGCAGCTTATCGCATGTATCAGGGGAAATGATTATCCCGGCAAAAATCGTTTTCTCTACCGCTGGGAAACCCGGAATCTTGCTGACACGCTTTGGGAAGAGAAGGGTGTTTTTCAATCGACGGGTGTTGGAAATGAGCCGGATGGTTTTGGGAATTTGTGGGATTCTGAATTTTATCCAAATATGGGTCAGTTGCAGGCACCTCATTGCATTATTCATGAAGATCAGTATTACCTTTTCTATAATAACAGGGATGCAATGTGCAAGATAAGTGACGATGGCTTATACTGGATGGATCTGAAAACGGATGAGGGCAGCTATCATTTTTTCGAAATGGGCCGGGATATGATGATGTTCGATGATACACAGGAGAGTGGGAAATGGATTACTTACTATACTACCGGCGGGGCTTTTCCTCAATTTATGGAGGCGCGTACCAGTGAATCTTTAAAAGGGCAATGGTCAGAGGGCAAAATGATATATGATGGATGGAGCAATACAAGAAATCCGATTTATAGGAATGAGTTTGCCGAGAGTCCTTTTGTGATCCATTATGACGACAGGTATTACCTCTTTGCACAGCTGCATGTATTTATCTCGGATGATCCTCTTGATTTTACAGACAATTTCAAAATAGCCGATCTGGAGAGCAGCAATTATCACGAGCGTGCATGGGCTCCGGAGATCATTGTTGATGAAAATGGACAGTACTATATTGCTGCCTATCGTCCCAAAGGGATCTTTATGGCCAGGCTTAAGTTCATAGAAACTACAACACCTTGCAAATACGACTAAGAAGATTGAGGAAATTTCATCTATATTTCGATTTTGAAATCAATGGGAGCAAAGCTAATCCTTACTCATGGTTTATTGAGCATTTTGTTTTTTGTTACTGCTCAAGTCCCTATTATCCATACTTCTGACCTGTTTGGACCGGTGGAAATTAAGATGGAAGAGAAGCATCCTGTTGAATTGCTGTTGTGTGGAAAGCAGGAGGTGTCCATTTTTCGATTTGAGGATATAGCCGACACCGTATATCAGAAAGTCTGGAGCTGGTATGCTGAAGATGCTGTTAATTTCCCTGATAGTCTGGCTGAAGTATTTTACGCTACGGATGAGTGTAAATCAGTGAACAATGGAGAACAGGTACTGATAACAGCCTCATGGAGAGGGGGTGCTGCCCTGATTGACAGGCAGACTAAGAACATCATTTTCTATGCACTTATTCCCAATGCGCATTCTGCAGAGTTGCTGCCTGGTAACAGGGTTGTTGTGGCAGCATCCACAGCTAAAGGCGGTAACCGCCTGGCTCTCTATGATCTGAATAGATCCAACCACATTGTATTCCAGGACTCTCTCTATTCAGGGCATGGTGTTATATGGGATGAAAACAGGAAGATTCTGTGGGCCCTGGGCTATGATGAGCTTCGTGCCTATTCATTGATAGATTGGGCTTCTGATACCCCGTCACTCAAACTGAAAGACACCTATAAAATACCTGGAATAAGTGGTCATGATCTGATGAGCTATCCGGATACGCCCTATCTGATCATAACAGAAGAAGGAAGTGCCTGGAAGTTTGACAGGGACAAGAAGGTTTTTTCCGAATTTGAGGAGTTAAAAGGCCTGGAACATATTAAGGGTGTGATGATACATCCCGAAGTAAAACAGCTTGTATATGTTCAGGCTAATACCGGTAAAAGCAGCTCAGATTCTTTGCGTTTTCTAAACCCGGAAAAGACAATGAGCTTTCCAGGGCACTCTTTCTACAAAGCCAGGTGGGTTCTTTACTAGAATCATATTTCTCTATACATTATATGGGCGTCCACAAATCCTAGTTCCAGATGCTTAAATCCTTTTGGTATGGTTCCGATTATTGCAAACCCGTATTTTTCCCAAAGCTGAATTGCACCTTTATTAGTGCCGACAACAATATTAAATTGTATGGCTTTAAATCTAAGGCTTTTTGCAATTTCAATCGAGTGTTCACATAATAGCTTTCCTACCCCTTTTCCCTGAGCATCTGGATGAACCATATAGCTACAATTAGCAATGTGAGAACCCAGATCTATTTGATTTGGTTTTATAATATAGGTTCCTGAAATATGATTTTTTTCTTCCGCAACATAGGTTCTCATATGGGAGGCAAACCAATGTTTAGATAAATCATCTTTTTTTGTTTTAGGGTCAAATACATAAGTATCACCTGTTTTAATGACACTCTCAAATATTTCCCAAACAGAATCGTAATCGTTTGAATTCGCTTCTCTAATTATCATAGGCATCTTGAATTATTCTTATAAATTCAAGAGAAAATCGGTATGCATCACCTGGCCATCGTGCAGAAATATAGTTCCTGTCTTTTACAATAAAGCCTCGTTTCAGGCGCTCATGGCTATCTCTTAATATGGGAGTAGGTCCTTTCAGGAAGTTATTATTGTCAGACAAAACAGATTTAACCTCATCTTCAACTGTAAGCCCGGGATAGGTAAGGTAGTAATCCTTCAGCCATAATCTGCTTAGATTGTATGCTAATAATTCTTGTGATTTTAGTAAAGAGGTTGTTTTGTATTCGTAGATAACTGATTTTCCTGTTTCAGGCTTAATGCTTCGTGCAAGCAGTACTACTCCATGACAAATGGCGCCAACAGGTTTTTGAGCAACAAAAAAATCAACTATAAGCTGTTGTAATACCTCTGACTCCAAATATTCTTTAACTCCTTTATGGTGACCTCCTGGTAAGAGGATTGCATCAAACTCTTTTTCTTCAACATCGTGATATTTCAATGGATTGCAAAACGATTCGCTTTCTTCCATTTCGTTGTAAGCATCCACAGCATCTTGTCTGGCCTGTAAAACTGATTTCCAAATGCCTAATTTGTTGCCCTTTAGCATTATAGTATCTGTAGTTGCTTTTTTGCCCTGAGGTGTTAGAAATACAATTTTGAAATTCTTCTCTGACAGTATTTTCCAGGGAATGGCAACTTCTGTGGGGTCGAACCCATAGGAGGGTATTGGTATTAAAACTCTTTTCAATCCCATTGTACAAATTCAGCTGTTATGTTGAAAGCGCATTTTCATTAATTGTCGCTTTATCTACGGATGTTGTCATATGCTTTAACAGCTTCCAACGCCTTCTCCTGAATAAAAACAGCAAGATCGGGATCAATTTCCACCTGCTGAGCCAGAATAGCAGGCGGTGGGAAGGGTGCACAATCGGTCAGTGCCGTATAGAAGGTGCATGCGACGGCGTATCCACCATGCATTCCCATATGAACACCATCGCTATTGTGCCAGATTGTATTGGGCCGCTCGGCATAGCAGAGGCGCAGGGTCTCACAGACGGGGATAATCTGCGCATCAATTTTTTCACTCAGCTCAACGAATCGTTGCATGACCTCCCTGCGTTCAGCATCAGTATTCTCCTGATGAATGGGGCTGGGGTAGAGGAGAGAGCGTGCACCTGATTTTCTGATTACAGAATCAAATTTTTCTGCGTATTCAAAAAACAGCTCCGGATCCTTAAGAGGATGACCGGATCCCTCCTGCAACACCACAAAATCAAATCCGCCATTTTTAATCAGGTTAACCGCATCGGTGTTATTGTAGTGAAATTCGAGCCATTTTCCGCCATGGAGTGAGCGGTGTGGTTCGATCTTCAGTTCGCTTGTTCCGGTTTCCAGCATTGCTTCCAAACTTTCCGGAATCGCCCAGTAGAAGGTCATGCTGTTGCCGATAAAAAGGACCTTGAGTGTTTGAGCTTCCGGTGCAGTTTCCTGTCGATTGCCAATCAAATATTGATCGGGGGCAGCGACCGGTGTTATCTGGTGAACCATCTCAGGTATTTCATCCACAACCTTAAAGACTTCGATTCCGCAGATCATACCATTGCCTGTGAACTCAATGTCGATTTGATTCTGGGCAGTGCATCCTGCATATTCAATAATAACCGGCAATGCAAATCCGCCTGCTGCTGAGTATGGATCGAACTCCTTAATAAGCGTTTGGCCATTTACACTGGCGCCGAAGGAGCGGCTACCTGCCTGGTAGTTACTGTCGAATGTTTCAGCGAAATGCAGATGGATTGTATAGGTTCCGGGCTCAACCGGAAGCATGTAACGTTCCATATTATAACGCTCGGTGCGGTAAACTTCCGGTGATTTGGTGTTATGTATGGTTAGCGTGCTTTCACGTATGGCGGTTTTACTTTCCGAAAAACCCCGATCGGCAATCCAGACAAGTCCGTTTCCATCTGTGTATGGCTCAGTGCTTCCACAGCTGATTCGGTAAACTGTATCTGTGGGGGAGGGCGTTGAAAGCGCAGAAATACAGCTGGTTAATACAAGCACAACTGTCAGTAGAATTCTAAGAGATTTCATAGTAAAGCGATTGTCCTTTAAAAATTCGTCATTACAGTAAATATACAGTCTGTTAATCAGAAAAAGAATCACCTGGATAAGAATACCCTTGATGAACATAAAATATTATACTCAAATCAATTATATTAGGCTGACAATTCTAAGATTTATAAACTCAAATCGAATGAAAACAAAAAACTTACTTAAACTTCTAAGCGCAATTGTAATTACAATTTCATTAGGACTGATCCAGTCCTGCTCCACTGAGCAATCTGGTTCAAGCGGACAGCTGTACGATCTTGGTACCGGATTGGAATCCAGATCAATCTCTTTTGAAAACACTACCGGGGAGCCGGGTCAGGGTGGGCAGGCGGCGAGCCACCTGGGTGTTGGAAGGAAAGGCTTCCCTGCTAAAGGTATTGCTCCGGGTGAAACTGTTGTCCTGTGCGATATTGC
>JAUUZQ010000122.1 GCA_030589895.1 Bacteroidales bacterium | reverse complement strand
TTACAATGTCTGTAGCCAAAGAGCTTGGCTCAAGAAATATCCGTTGTAATGCAATTGCACCAGGATTTATAATTACTGATATGACCAGTAAATTGTCTGATGATGTAAAGGAGCAATGGATCAAGACTATACCACTTCGCAGAGGTGGTCTTCCTGAAGATGTTGCAAATGTCGCGGTTTTCCTTGGCTCCGATCTCTCTTCCTATGTAACAGGACAAACCATCTCTGTTTGCGGTGGAATGAGTTAATTATCAGTTATGTAAATAAGTTATCATTAATATATTGTAAATTAACCGGGAACATTCCCGGTTTTTTTATGTTTAATATATTGTAAATTCATAATGACAATGTTAAAACTCAGGAATACTGCTTTCCCGATTATTTTGCTGTTACTTTTCGGTTCTTGTGTAGGTACGCAAAGTTTAATCAGTTTTGAAATACTGGAGCCTGCAGTAATTACATATCCTGAGAATGTACAAAAGGTTGGATATCTGAACAGATCACCCAGAACCCATGATTCTTTTGTAAATGAAGAATTGTTCACATTAAATAATACTGACCTGTATATATTGGACACCATAATATGCAACTCTATTAAGAGAGGTTTTGAAGATGGGAAGAATGAATACGCATTGAGTTTTTTGGATAGTATATCTTATCTGGTTTTAAGGCGCAACGATACAATCGGAATGAACTCAAATATTAGCGTCAATGATGTAATAAATATTTGTGATCAATTTGGATTGAATGCAATAATTTCGATGGATTATTACAATCTTCATTTCGGAGAATACATCTATCTGGAGTTTGATAAGGGGCAATATGAAAAAGCATATGTGCTATATCTGAACATGAAGTGGACGGTTAATATTCCTGGAAGAGTTATGCCTCTGAAAGAATTTAATTACATCGATACCCTTTATTTTGTTACTCAGGACACTTTGCCTGTAACAAAATATATTAGTCCACTTGAAGTAATGAGGAATGGGACTTATGAAGTTGGATATGCTTTTGGCAAGTGGAATGTACCTGGTTGGAATGAAATTTCAAGAGTTGTTTACATTGGCCGGGAATATGAACTCAGGTCAGCGACAAAATATACAGACGAAGGCGATTGGGACAGTGCTCTGAAAATTTGGAATGAACACCTGAAATCTGAAGACAAAAGACTAGCGGCTAAATCGGCTCACAACTTAGCTGTATACTACGAAATTGAAGACGATCTTATTCAGGCCCTCGATTATTCAAAGCGCGCAAATGAATTGTGGCCCTCACCACGAATAGAATTTTATAAACAAGAGCTGGAGATCAGATTACTGAACAAGAAAGATATTATGATGCAGTTGAGAATTGAGTAGAGTAGCAATGCTATAATGCGACAATGCGACAATGTGACAATGTGACAATGTGATAATAAAACGGTATTAAATCATTATTGCATTGTCGCATTGTTGCATTATCGCATTGTTACATTGTCGCATTCCAAAACCTTGTTACCTTTGCCAATCTTTGTAATTTAAAATCCGAACCAAATGGTAAACATTATTTTTTGGCTGATACTGATCATTATTGTATCAACTTTTTTATTGGAAAGGTGGTTGGATCTGATAAACATGCGACATGCAGTTCCTGAACTTCCAAAGGCATTGAAAGATATCTTTAACAAGGAAGAGTACAAGAAAAGTCAATTATATAAAAGAGAGAACACGCGATTTTCGTTTATTTCAGGGAGTTTTAGCTTGATGCTGATGGTTCTGGCTATCGCTTTTGGACTTTTTGGTTGGCTGGATGGAAGACTGAATGAGCAGACCGAATCCTATTATATTATTGTATTGCTCTTCTTTGGGATCATTGGTTTTCTCTCAGATATATTGTCAATACCCTTCGACTTGTATGATACTTTCGTTATCGAGGAGAAATATGGATTTAATCGAACAAAAGTAAAAACATTCATCTTTGATAAGATCAAGGGCTGGCTGATAACTATCCTGTTAGGAGGTGGCATACTGATGTTAATCATATGGTTTTATTTAAAAACGGATCAGTATTTCTGGATTCTTGCCTGGGGATTGATTACTTTCTTCTCCATTTTTATGGGTATGTTCTATTCCAACCTTATTGTACCTCTCTTCAATAAACAAATACCATTGGAGGATGGTGAATTAAAAACTATGATAGAGGACTTCTCCTCTAAGGTTGGATATCGTTTGAAGAATGTATATGTCATTGATGGTTCGAAACGTTCAAGTAAGGCCAATGCATATTTCACTGGTTTAGGGCCAAAAAAGCGAATTGTGTTATATGATACCTTAATTAATGATCTGGAAAACAGAGAAATAGTAGCTGTGTTGGCCCATGAGATTGGTCATTACAAGAAGAAGCATACCCTGAGTGGAATGATACTTGGCATTATTCAAACCGGATTGATGCTGTTTCTGTTTTCACTTTTTGTATCACGTCCTGAATTTTCTCAGGCGCTGGGCGGAACCGATGCTTCATTTCATCTCGGACTCATAGCTTTTGCAATATTGTACTCACCCTTTCAACTCTTTCTGAGTATATTTATGAATATGTTATCGAGAAAGAATGAATACCAGGCAGATAAATTTGCTTCAGATAATTTTAGTAGCGATGCATTGATTTCAGCATTAAAGAAACTTAGTAAAAATAATCTCAGCAACCTTACTCCACATCCCTTGTATGTATTTTTTCATTACTCGCATCCTCCCTTGTTAGAGAGGATAAATGCGATGGAGAGTATAAAGGTAAAAGTGAAAAGTGAAAAGTAAATGTCATCCTGAACTTGTTTCAGGAAAGGTAAAAGTGAAAGATGAATGCAATTATAGTTACGATTGGGGATGAGTTGCTGATTGGTCAGGTTGTAGATACAAACGCAGCCTGGATTGGAACTAAACTCACGGCAGCAGGAATAGAGGTAAAGGAAATGGTTAGTATCTCTGATTCTCCTGAACATATCGTTTCAACATTAGACAGGCTTATTGGGAGTACAGATGTCGTTGTTATGACCGGTGGATTGGGGCCTACTAAAGATGATCTTACCAAAGAAACCCTTGTGCGTTACTTCAATGGCAAGCTTGTTATGAATGAAGAAGTACTGAAGAAAATTGAGGATTTCTTTAAAAGCAGGGGCAGGACAATAATTGATTCTAACAGAAGTCAGGCGCTTTTGCCTGATAATTGTATTATTCTTCCAAATGAACATGGGACTGCACAGGGAATGTGGTTTACGAAAAAGAATACCCATGTGATATCTATGCCGGGCGTACCTTATGAGATGAAACCTCTTACCGAGAATCATCTTATTCCCCGACTACTAAAAATCTTCAATGTTCCTTCATTAATGCATAAAACAATTATGACTCAGGGTGTACCCGAATCATATTTGGCTGATATGATCAATGAATGGGAAGAGGCACTTCCTTCATGTATGAAGCTGGCATACCTGCCGCGACCGGGGATAGTGAGATTGCGCCTTACTGTTACAGGAAAATGTGTTGCTGAAGGAGAATTGCTTCTGAAAGAGCATATCGATAAACTTTTAACAATTATTCCAGAGCATATTTTTGGATACGATGATCTTGCAATCGAGCAAGCCTTAGGTGAATTGTTGAAAGAGAAAGGTTTGTTACTTGCTACTGCGGAGAGTTGTACGGGAGGTAATATTGCGAAGATGGTGACATCTGTACCTGGTAGTTCTGAATACTTTAAAGGATCGCTTATTGCATATAGCAATGAGATCAAGGTAAATGAATTGGGAGTAAGTCAGGAAAATCTGGATAAATATGGATCTGTTAGTCAGGAGGTAATTGAAGAGATGGCCCTGGGTATATTGAATCGCTTTAAGGCAGATATTTCAGTGGCTACCTCAGGTGTGGCTGGGCCTGGAGGAGGAAGTGATGAGAAACCAGTTGGTACAGTATGGATTGCTGTTGCAATGAAGGATAGGGTATATAGTAAGCTTTATCTGTTTGGAGGCAATAGAAACAGGAATATTGAACAGTCTAGTATTATGGCTATCAGTCTTTTACGAAAATTAATACTTGGTATTATCTAAACTGTTAATAACTAAACTTTTTGTTCTCGAAAATCTTCAATATCTCAGCGAATCCATAAGCTCATATCTCTGTAGATTACAGTTTATTACCGTGAAAATTGTGTAGAAATGAGGATGTAAAAATTTTAGATAAAAAAGTTTGAATATTTGAAATAATTTAACGTACTTTGCGCCTCGTTATTAGTATCGATATTTGAAATCAGAAATACAATGTCAAGAGTTTGTCAGATTACAGGTAAAAAAGTGGTGACTGGAAATAATGTTTCCCACTCAAAGAGAAGAACAAGACGTAAGTTCTATCCAAATTTGTTTGATAAGAAATTCTATCTTCCTGAAGAGGACCGTTATATTCAATTAAGGGTATCTGCAAAAGGACTTAGAATTATCAATCGAAAAGGATTGAAAGTAAGTCTGGATGAGGCTATTGAAAAAGGTTTCATGACCTCTTATTAATTAATTTTAGAGATTTAACATGGCTAAGAAAGGTAACAGGATCCAGGTAATAGTTGAATGTACGGAGCACAAAGAAAGTGGTATGCCAGGCACATCACGCTACATTACTACTAAGAACAGGAAGAATACTCCGGATAGAATGGAATTGAAGAAATATAATCCCATTCTCAAAAAAGTAACATTACATCGCGAGATAAAATAAAAAGTGAATTATGGCTAAGAAAGTTGTCGCATCATTACAAACAGGAGAAGGAAGAACTTTTACCAAGTGTATAAAAATGGTAAAATCTCCAAAATCAGGTGCTTATGTATTTGAAGAATCAGTAGTACATAATGACCATGTCAAAGATTTTTTTGCTAAGTAGCATATAAACTTATACTTCTTTATAAAAGCTTTCTTTCCCGAGAAAGCTTTTTTTGTATTTTTATATTTCTAAACAGTAATTATGGGGTTATTTTCATCAGATAAAAAGAAGAATCTCGATCGAGGGCTTGAAAAAACCAAGGAGAGTGTTTTTAAAAAACTTTCTCGTGCTGTTGTTGGGAAATCCAGGGTAGATGATGAGGTTTTGGATAATCTGGAGGAAGTACTTATTACTTCTGATGTTGGAGTGGATACCACACTAAAGATTATTGAAAGGGTTGAACAGAGGGTAATGAAGGATAAATACCTTAATGCCAGTGAGCTAAACCTTATTTTGAAATCCGAAATTATTGATATGCTCAAAGAGAACAAGCAGGTGGATATGGAGGGTTTTTCGATGAGTCTGCCAAATAAGCCTTATGTGATTATGGTTGTTGGTGTAAATGGAGTAGGAAAGACCACCACAATAGGTAAGCTTGCATATCAGTTTAAAGCGGCAGGTAAAAAAGTTATCCTGGGTGCTGCAGATACATTCAGGGCCGCTGCTGTTGATCAGATTAATATTTGGGCAGAAAGGGTAGATGTTGAGATAGTGAAACAAGACATGGGCTCAGATCCTGCATCAGTGGCATACGACACTGTTGCTTCAGCAGTCTCAAAAGATGCAGATGTTGTAATCATAGACACTGCAGGTCGTTTGCACAATAAAGTTAACCTGATGAATGAGCTGACCAAGATAAAAAAGGTAATGCAAAAAGTAATACCAGACGCTCCTCATGAAATTCTGCTGATTCTTGACGGTTCTACGGGTCAGAATGCCTTCGAACAAGCAAAGCAATTTACCCTCGCTACTGAAGTTAATGCATTGGCATTGACTAAATTAGATGGTACTGCAAAAGGAGGTGTCGTTCTTGGCATCTCAGATCAATTTAAAATTCCGGTAAAATATATTGGGATAGGAGAGAAGATGGAGGATTTACAGGTTTTCAATCGAGAATCCTTTGTTGAAACATTGTTCGGGGAATAAGAGTTCAGAACTTTGAAAACTCCGAACTAAGAAGTCTGAACTAAGAACTCAGAACCAGGAACTCTGAATTAAGAATTTAAATTTCTCTATGAAAATCAACATTATCACCCTTGGTTGCTCCAAAAATCTTGTCGATTCTGAATATCTGCTGAATCAATTTAAAGCAAATGGACATGATGTTTTCCATGATCAGTATGAGATTGCTACTGATGTAGTTATTCTGAACACATGTGGTTTTATTCTTGATGCAAAGCAGGAATCTATTGATAGCATACTTCATTATTTACAGCTTAAAGCAAATGGAATAGTGAAGAAAGTTATTGTAATGGGCTGTTTAAGTGAAAGATACCGAGAAGAATTGACAAAGGAAATGCCTGATGTTGATGGTTTTTTTGGAGTTTGGGATCACCAGGAGATTGTGAAAGCAGTGGGATCGATCTATTATCATGAATTGGTGAACGATCGCTTAATTACAACTCCTTCGCATTTTGCTTTTCTGAAGATATCTGAAGGTTGTAACAGGGCTTGTTCATTTTGTGCCATTCCCGGCATTCGTGGAGTACAACAATCCAGATCGATAGAGGCTCTTGTTGATGAAGCTGAGAATCTTTCAGGAAGGGGAGCGCGAGAAATGATACTTATAGCACAGGATCTCACAAGTTACGGAACGGATCTCTATAAGAAAAAGGGATTGGCAGATTTGTTGAAATCACTTGTAAAAATAGATGATATCGACTGGATCAGGATGCATTATGCTTATCCAACAGGATTTCCTATTGAAGTCATTGAATTGATGGCCCGGGAATCTAAAATATGTAATTATCTGGACATACCCATTCAGCATATTAATGACAGGTTATTGTCTGAAATGAATAGAGGACACAGTCGCAAAAAGCTTGAAAATCTACTGTTCTCCTTTCGTGAGAAAGTTCCGGATGTAGCATTGCGAACCACTCTTTTGGTGGGCTATCCGGGAGAAACTGATGCAGAATTTGAAGAGTTATATGATTTTGTAAAGCATTTCAAATTTGATCGTCTGGGCGTATTTCCATATTCACATGAAGAGCTTACACCTGCAGGAGAGGGATCAGATGATATCCCTCAAGAGTTGAAGCAGGAGCGTATGGAGAGGATAATGGAGCTGCAACAGGAGATATCCCTGGAATTAAACCAGGCGAAGATCGGGAAGGAATATAAAGTTATTGTAGATGAGGAAGAAGATGACTTTTACATAGGAAGGACTGAGTACGATTCTCCTGAAGTTGATAATACTGTCCTGATAACAAAAAGTAAAAAATTGAAGACAGGGGAATTCTACAATGTAACAATCACTGATTCTCAGGAATTTGACCTATTTGGGGAGGTGAAGTCGTAAAGTACATAGTAACTTACGATTTGCATCACCTTGCATCCCAATTAACTCTTATCTTCTTCATTTTTTCCCTCAGGCAACTCTTTTTTGTTTTCCGGTAGCTCTTTCTTTTCTTTTGGCAGCGATTTCTTTGCTTTCTTAATGCCTACAGTAATTTCTTCTTTCTCCTTGTCAAAACCAACCAGCAGAGTGTCTCCCTCCACCAAGGAAGACTTAATGATTGTTTCAGCCATCGGATCTTCCAGGTATTTCTGAATTGCTCGTTTCAGTGGTCTCGCACCAAATTGAATATCATAACCTTTCTCCAATACATAATCTTTGGCATCTTCTGACAGTTCAATTTTAAAACCAAGCGTATTGACTCTGTTATATAAGCCTTCCAGTTCAATATCGATGATCAGGTGGATATCTTCACGAGACAGTGTATTGAAGAGAACAACATCATCAATCCGATTCAGAAATTCTGGTGCGAATGCTCTCTTCAAAGCCTTTTGAATAACACTCTTCGTATGTTCATTCACTCCACTTTGTTTTGCCTTTGTTGAGAATCCCACTCCCTGACCAAAGTCCTTCAGTTCACGTGAACCAATATTGGAAGTCATGATAACAATGCTATTTCTGAAGTCTATTCTTCTTCCAAGACTGTCCGTTAATTGTCCCTCGTCAAGAACCTGAAGAAGGATATTGAAGACATCCGGATGGGCTTTTTCTATTTCATCAAGCAGTACAACTGAATAGGGTCTTCTTCTGACTTTTTCAGTAAGCTGACCACCTTCTTCATATCCAACATATCCCGGAGGCGCTCCCATCAGACGTGATACAGAGAATTTCTCCATGTACTCACTCATATCCAATCGAATAAGGTTGTCAGCAGAATCGAACAAGTATTGCGCAAGAACTTTAGCAAGTTGTGTTTTACCAACACCGGTAGGACCCATAAATATAAATGTTCCAATTGGCTTGTTAGGATCTTTCAACCCTGCACGATTTCTCTGGATAGACTTCACCACTTTCCCGATTGCTTCGTCTTGTCCAATCACTTTTCCCTTCATCTCATCAGCCATCTTCAGCAGACGCGTACCTTCAGCCTGAGCAATTCGCTGGACAGGCACACCGGTCATCATGGCTACTACTTCGGCAACTTTCTCTTCATCAACAATCTCTCTGTTCTGTGCAAGTTCCTTTTCCCATTTTTTCTTTTCAGTATCCAGTAACTCCAGAAGATCCTTCTCCTTGTCCCTAAAGCTGGCTGCTCTTTCAAAATTTTGATTTTTAACCGCCAGTATTTTATCCTGCTTGGTCTTCTCCATCTCATGCTCAAGATCCACAATTCGCTCAGGAACAACAATATTTGATATATGCACTCTCGATCCTGCTTCGTCAAGCGCGTCAATAGCCTTGTCTGGCAGATGTCTGTCGCTAATATAGCGTTGTGTAAGCTTCACACAAGCATCTATGGCATCGTCAGTATAAATGACATTATGGTGGTCTTCATACCGTTCTTTAATATTCATAAGAATATCTATAGTTTCCTCCGCTGAAGTAGGTTCCACCATAATCTTCTGGAATCTTCGTTCCAGCGCACCGTCTTTTTCAATGTGCTGGCGATATTCATCTAAAGTCGTTGCACCAATACATTGTATTTCACCACGTGCGAGAGCGGGTTTAAGCATGTTTGCAGCATCAAGGGAGCCAGTAGCTCCTCCGGCCCCTACAATAGTATGAATTTCATCAATAAAGAGGATGATCTCAGAGTTTTTGTTAAGCTCATTGAGTATCGCCTTCATGCGTTCCTCAAATTGTCCCCTGTATTTTGTACCGGCAACAATAGATGCCAGATCCAGTGTAACAACTCTTTTGTCAAAGAGCACCCTGGAAACTTTTCTCTGCGTAATTCTCAGTGCCAGGCCTTCAGCAATTGCTGATTTACCAACACCTGGTTCACCGATCAGAATCGGATTATTTTTCTTTCTCCTTGATAAAATCTGAGCCAGTCGTTCAATTTCCATCTCTCTTCCAACGATGGGGTCCAGGCGATCTTCTTCAGCAGCCTTTGTCAGATCAATACCAAAATTATCTAAAACAGGAGTATCTGATGTGGATTTTGAAGATGATCCTCCGACATTTCCTTTCCCACTGCCTGGTGATCCTCCGCCAAAAGGTCCTTTTCCCTCTTCATCCTCGTCTCCGGGGAAGTCAGC
>JAUUZQ010000086.1 GCA_030589895.1 Bacteroidales bacterium | reverse complement strand
TCCAGTCTGCATGAGACAAATCCTCTGGTGTGAAAGTTGTGGTAAGTCCCAGAACTTTTGCGCCTGCTGCTTTTCCTGCTTCTACTCCACTGACTGCATCTTCAACGACAAGACAGTTTTTGGGATCGACACCAAGCCTTTCTGCTGCTGTTAGAAAAATATCCGGTGAAGGTTTTTTATTTTCAATTTCAAGACCGTTGACAGTTGCGCCAAAGGTTTCGGCCGGAATCTTGATTTCTCTCAGGTTGATTTCCATTTTTACATGGTCGGCACTGGTTGCAACAGCAATTTTAAGACCCTTTGTTTTGCATTTTTCGATGAATTCAATAACACCAGGTAGCGGTTTTAGTTTAGCATGAACCATAGCTGCATAGATCTCATAAGTTCTTCTTTTGTCAATCTCAATGTCAAATGGAATATTATGTTTCTCTGCAACCCCACCCAGATATCGGTTTTCACCCATGCCCGTAAAAGGCAGAAAATCATCTGGTTCAACCTCGAATCCCTTTTCCCGAAACATCTCCACCCCGGCCTGGTTGATGTATTTCTCCGATTCAACCAGCACACCATCCATGTCAAAAAGTACAGCTTTTATCATAAGCACAAATGTAAACTTATTTTCCTGATGAATTGATTAACAGCTATCAGAAGGGTCATTAAATACCTTTTTGATGACGAAGAAGTATCGCTTTATCACTCCATTCTGATGTTGATGTATGTCCATCCAGCGGAAGCATCCTTTCATGAATAGCATCCACGATCCATTCTGCTTGCGGGAAGAAATAATCTTCTAATTCATGTGCAGGTGTAATCCAGTTACGCGAACCAACTACAACAGGAGGAGCATCCAGCTCGTCAAATGCAAGTTCTGATATAGTCTGAGCCATTTCCTTCATAAATGATCCTCTTGTAGAGGCATCCCCTGTGATTACTATTCTACCGGTTTTTTTCAGAGAATCAATAACGGGTGTGTAGTTAAACGGAACCAATGAGCGTGCATCAATAATCTCTGCAGATTTTCCATATTTTGATTCTAATATATCAGCTGCTTCAATGGCCTTGTATAGTGTAGCTCCTATCGAAAGTATTGTTACATCACTACCTTCTCTTTTGATATCAGGTTCTCCCATTGTGATCTCATAATAACCCTCAGGAACGCCTTCTTTGTGAAATTGTTCTCCAATATCATAAATCCGCTGACTTTCGAAAAAGATAACAGGATCAGTTCCCTGAAGTGCAGAATTCATCAGTCCTTTTGCATCATACGGAGTTGCAGGAAATACAACTTTTAATCCAGGTATATGAGCAGTGAGGGCAGTCCAGTCCTGTGAGTGCTGAGCTCCATATTTTGATCCCACAGATACCCTGATTACAACCGGCATTTTGAGGATATTCCCACTCATACTCTGCCATTTGGGTAGCTGGTTAAAAACCTGATCACCCGAACGTCCAAGGAAATCTGCATACATAATTTCAGCAATCACTCGACCTCCTGCCATGCCATATCCTATTGCTGTTCCCACGATTGCTCCTTCAGCAATAGGGGAGTTGAACAAGCGGTGATATGGAAGGGACTCAGTAAGACCTCTGTATACTGCAAATGCGCCACCCCAATCACGATTTTCCTCTCCATAGGCAACCAGGGTGGGATCTTTGTAAAAACGGTCAATGATGGCTTCAAACAGTGCATCTTTTAGCTGATAAGTTTTTAGTTTGGAGAATGGTTTACCATCAGCATCGAAGGCAAATCGCTCCTTATTCTTAAGTGATTGTACCCTTGGATTTTCTTCTATAGGAATCAATACATCCGGTTTCCTGTCCTCCATCTTGTCCATAGACTCATTTGAGAACATCATGTCACCAATCTGGTCAGGTGTGGCAATCATATCCATTCTCGGAGAAATATCATCATCAATGGAAAGAGTCATCGCCTTTTTAATCAGATCGATAGTATCTGATTTCATCTGATCAAGATCATCTTGCGTAGCAATGTTGTTTTCGATCATCTGATTTCCGAAAAAGCAGATGGAGTCGCATTTCTCCCATGCTTCAACTTCTTGCTTGGTTCTGTATGAAGATGCATCGGAAGGGGAGTGGCCACTAAAACGATAGGTAAGAGTATCCAGTAGTACAGGTCCTTTTTTATCAGCAAGAATCTGTTTCTTTCTTTTGAAGGCATCAATTACTGCAAGCGGATTATATCCGTCAACCCGTTCAGCATGCATCATTTCGGGGTTTACTCCGGCTCCAACACGGGCAAGAATATCATATCCCATGGTCTCTCCCTGGGTTTGACCACCCATTCCATATTGGTTATTCATAAAATTGAATATCAGTGGTAAACCTCCCCTGTGACTTTCCTCCCAGAGCGTGCGAAACTGATCCATCGTGGCAAAACTTATTCCTTCCCATACAGGACCGCATGCCATAGATGCATCACCAATATTAGCAACCACTATCCCCGATTTTTGGTTCACTTTTTTGAACAATGCTGCTCCTACAGAAATATCTCCTGATCCACCAACAATCGCATTATTTGGATATACACCAAAAGGAGTGAAAAAAGCATGCATCGATCCACCCAATCCCTTGTTAAATCCTGTTTTACGGGCAAAAATTTCAGCCAATGTACCATATAGAAGGAAATCAATAGCAAGGTCCTTCTCCGAACCTTTCTGGTGTTTTTCAACGATACGCAATGCCTCACCATCGAAATGATTCTCCATGATCTCTGTGAGTTCTTTCGAATCCAGCTGGCTAATTGCAGATAACCCTTTTGCAAGGATTTCTCCATGAGACCGGTGTGATCCGAAGATATTGTCTTCCACGCCCAATGCATATGCCATACCTACAGCTGCAGCTTCCTGTCCGATAGAAAGATGGGCAGGACCGGGATGGTTATATTGAATGCCCTGGTATTCACCTGTTGTCTTGATCAGGTTGAGCATGGTTTCAAATTCCCGGATAACAAGCATATCGCGATATATGCGAATGAAGTCTTCTTTTTTGTAACGCTTCTTCTCCTCGGCAAAGGTAAGATTATAAGTGTTCACAGGTATCTCACCAAATGTAATTGAACTTTGTGCACGTACCTTTAGGGGATCAATAAATAGCGATTTTGGCATAATGTATTTTATTTATAATGTCCTTATATAATAATATTTGATTATAGAAATATAATGATATTCCTTTATAATTCAGGATTTAAGTTTTCAATTTGGTTTTTTACTTCCTGCAGAAACTGAGATGCTGGTGCTCCATCAAGTGCCCTGTGATCATATGTGAGTGAGAGCCCAATGTGTGGTATAAATCCTATTGAGCCATCTCCCAGATCAGCCGGTCGCTGGATGATGGTATTTATTCCCATGATCCCGCATTGAGGTAGGTTGATAACCGGAGTAAACATTTCAACTCCATATACGCCAAGATTGGATACTGTAAATGAGGCCGATTCTGATGAGAGTAGGTCTGGGTCAATTGTTCCTGATTTACAGTCATTTGCCAGGTCTTTTAAAGCATTCCCAAGTCCTCCTAAATTATATCTTTCTGCATTTCTCAGCGACGGAACCATTAGTCCTCTGGGTGTGTCTACCGCTATTCCCATATGAACTTCATTGAAACGCCTTATTGTATCACCCAGGAAGTGAGCATTGATTTCCGGTAATGTCTGTAAGGATCTCACGATGGCATAACATACCATATCATTCAATGTAGTTGTTGCAGGAAATCTTGTTTCATTGCCGTTTTTTATCTCTTTCCTTAGTGTAAGTATTCTACGTGCATCAGCACTTGTATGGTGAGTAAGCTGCGCAGACTGTTGAAGTGATTTCATCATATTATCCGCAATAATCTTTCGGATATTTGATAACTTTTCATCAGTATAAAATCCCTGATGAATTGGAGTTGTTGTTTTCGGAGTACTTCTTTTTACAGGGGGAGGAGTAGTGTTTGTATGTATAGTTGGCGCATTACTGTTTTCAATATCTGAAACAATAATTCTGCCCATTGGTCCGGTCCCTCTTATATTCTTAATGTTAAGTTGCATGGAATCAGCCATCCTCTTCGCTCTTGGGGAAATTTTAATTCTTTTTTCTGCTGAGACAGAGCTTGAGACCTCGGGAATGATTGCTTTGGCTTCTTTTGCAGGAGAAGGTTTTTCTTCAACTGATAGAGACTTATCAGCACTAATAGAAGAGAACTGTGAAATATCATCTCCCTTTTGTCCAATTACAGCAACATTTTCCAATACAGGAACTTCATCTCCCTCTTCGAACAAAATAGCTAAAAGAACACCCGAAATAACTGCTTCTTCATCGAAAGCTGCTTTATCAGTCTCATAGGAGAAGAGAATTTCTCCTTTTTCCACTGGATCTCCTACCTTTTTCAGCCATTGGGTAATAATGCAGGACTCAACTGATTGTCCCGCTCTTGGCATAACAACTGCTTCAGCCATAATGATAATAATAAATTAGTAAGTAACTTGTAAATACATGTTGGAACAAAGTAACTACATATATTTATATTTTACAAGAATAATGCTATATTTGTTGATAAATATAATATATATTATGAAACTTATCTTTACAAGTTAAATAAGATTAGTCAATAGGATGAAGGCCGTCGTTAGTGGCTGTTCGCGCATACCTTTTGCTACATAACATCGAATTTTATGACAGACAATCAAGTACCACATCATCGACGACTCTATGAGGATCTGCGAAAACAGATTGTTGATGGTGTCTATAAGGAGGGCGATCTTTTACCATCTGAAAATGAATTGTGTGCTCTGTATGGAGTTACACGTCCAACAGTTCGCCAATCTCTTGCCGCATTGGTAAGTGATGGTTTTATCAGAAAACGCCAGGGCAAGGGAAGTATTGTTTATAAGCTGCCAAAGGGAATTGGAATTCTTTCCATTGCTGGTACTACAAGTGCATTGGGAGAGAAAAACATAAGGAGTGAACTGCTCGAAAAACCTATGGTGACAATGTGGCCTGAACCTTTTATGTTTCCCCTTTCTGAGCCTGAACAGATCGCTGGCTGCATTCAATTGAAGAGAGTTCGGTTTTTTAATCAAAAACCAATTTTTTACGACATAAACTATATTCCAAATATAAATATGCCAAGGTTTACATCCCGATCGTTTGAGAATAAATCCCTATTTGATATACTTAGGTTGCATTATGGACTGGAAATCGTTGGAGGGGAACAGAATCTGCGGGCCATACTCGCAGATAATAAATTAAGTGAGTATCTTCGCATGGATGTTGGAATGCCGGTACTTCATCTTGAGCGAAAATTTGACACAAACAAACCTGGTATAAGCATCTATTCATCAATATATTGTAATACTGAAGACCAGTCGGTATATGGAATTTTTTAAATGGTATTACACATTCAATTCATATAAAATATGTCGAAACAGCAATTTCTTGCCTTTGATTTTGGAGCGGAAAGCGGAAGAGCAATCCTGGGAACATTACTTGATCGGGAAAAGCTTGAGCTTAAGGAGATACACAGGTTTCCTACCGGACAATTAAGAATAGGCAAGCACTATTACTGGAATATTTTCAGATTATATGAAGAGATGATTATCGCGCTGAAAAAATGTGTTGGTGAAGAGGATGTAATTCCTCAAAGTATTGCTGTGAATACATGGGGAGTTGATTTTGGTCTCATTGGCAAGGATGGTTCATTGTTGCGTATTCCTTATGCTTATCGCGATCCGATGACTGAAACTTCTATGACCGCTTTTCTGGAGAAAATGACCCGGTTTGAGATATACGAAAAGACGGGGATCGCTCTTCATAAATTCAATACAATTTATCAGCTGTATGCTATGAAAATGAATGATGATCCTGTATTGGAAATGGCTGATAAACTACTGTTTATACCCGACCTGTTTAATTATTTGTTATCGGGAGAAATAAAATCTGAATTCACTTTTGCAACTACGTCTCAACTGTTTAATCCACAAACTATGGAGTGGGATTCAGAGCTTTTCAATGCTATAGGGGTATCAAAAGAACTTATGCAGGAGGTGGTACGACCCGGAACTGTGCTTGGAGAGTTGAATCAAACTATATCAAGGGACATAGATGTTGAGGGCATAAAAGTTATCTCTGTTACATCTCATGATACCGCTGCTGCTATAGCATCAATTCCTGCTACCGGAGATGATTGGGCATATATAAGTTCCGGAACATGGTCTTTGATGGGAGTGGAGAATAAAACGGCGATCATTGATCAGCGTTCCCTCATGTTTAACTTCTCAAATGAAGGAGGAATAGATGGGACCTTCAGGTTTCTGAAGAATATAATGGGACTTTGGATATTGCAACAATGTCGCGTTTCATGGGAAAAGAAAGATGGCAAACTGGAATACAGTGAAATAGTTAAGCTTGCTGAGATGGCAGAGCCATTTGAAGGTTTAATTGATCCTGATTATCCGGGTTTTTATAATCCACTGGATATGCCGGCAGCGATCGAGACTTACTGTCGGCAGACCGGGCAAATTACACCGAAGGGGATTGGACCAATATCCCGAACTATTTTGGAGGGCCTTGCACTGAAATATAAATTAGTACTCGATCAGCTGGAATTGGTTACAGGTAAAAATATCAATGTTATTCATATTATTGGAGGTGGATCACAGAATGAATTGCTTTGTCAGTTTACTGCAAATGCTACAGGAAAAAAGATTGTGGCAGGACCGGCAGAAGCAACAGGATTAGGTAATTTATTGGTACAGGCTAAAGGTTTGGGTTATCTTGAAGATCTTCAACATGTAAGGAGAATTGTTAGGAATTCCTTTGAATTAAAGGAGTATTTTCCAAAAGATGAGGAAAATTGGAAAAATGCTTACGAAAAGTTTCAGGATATTGCGAAACAAAGTTAACTTTAAGTACCAATTACTAACGAAGTTAACATGTATCTGGACGCAAAGATTGTGGCTGCCTGCGAGCAAGCCAAACAGAGATATGCTCAATTAATGTCGGACTTGACTTTTTCGATGTAAGTATCAATAGGGTAGGAGCTTATGTTATTGGAGCCAGGGCGACTCAGATTAGTATCCCGAAAGCACTGTTAGAGCCTATTAATTTGATTTACACTTCTTAATACATCTCCCCTAAGCCATAAGGCTTATCAATAGATTCCAGCTCTTTAGGATACACAATCCCGCACTGTTGTCTGATTTCATCCATTGTTTCCATTATTAGTAGGCTGAAACTGTGAGGCATTATCTCACTTTCATTTAATCCCTCATTCAAACACCTCATTGCCTCAATGGCTTCGTATTCATAGCCATTTACCATGGGAGGAAATTTGTACTCTCTCTTCTTCTGTCCTTCAAGTTCTACCGTGAAATTCACAGGCGTAAACCACCAGTTATCGAATTCCAGTTTTCCCTTGGAACCATAGAAAGTTGCCTTCACCGGACGGTTTGTTCTGGTGGTTCCCGTAAGGTTACAGATTGTACCATTGCTGTGTTGAGTAATCATTGAAGTGGTATGGTCTATACTGTTATCATCCAGTAGAGAATGAGCTTTTAATACCTTAGGCTTATCGAACATAAACAGACTTAAAAACAGTGGATAGATGCCAATATCCAGGAGTACTCCACCGGCAAGATACGGATTGAAAAGACGGTGATTTGGATCCAGTGGAAAATTCATTCCAAAGTCTGCATCCATCGTAATTACTTCGCCAATCACTCCCTGACTTATCAATTCCTTAGCTTTGATCATCCCTGGAAGAAACCTGCTCCATAGGGCTTCCATAAGGAAGCGCTTTTTTGATTTAGCGATTCCAATTAACTCTTTCAGCTGGGCTGCATTAACAGTAAATGCTTTTTCACACAGGACATGCTTCCCTGCCTCCAGGCAAACTTTTGTATTCGCAAAATGATGGCTATGTGGCGTTGCAATATATACAATATCAACTTCCGGATCTTCAATCATAGACAAGTAACTTCCATAAGCTTTTGACACCTTATTCTTTTTTGCAAACTCATCTGCTTTCTTCTGACTACGTGATGCAGCAGCGTATAATACGGCTCCTTCAGTCCTATTCAGGGCTTCAGCAAATTGTTCGGCTATCCATCCACAGCCCAGTATGCCCCAGTTGCTTGTATTTTTTGTCATATTTTAATCAGTTATAAGCATTTCTCGATTAATCCTAATTCTTCATTGGAGAACTGAATATTTTTAAGTGCTTTAAGACTGTCCTCTAACTGCGCAACGCTACTGGCTCCAATCAGTACACTTGTTACTCTTTTGTCTTTTAGTAGCCAGGACAGTGCCATCTGAGCCAGTGATTGTCCCCGATTAGCGGCTATTTTATTTAAGTCACTAATTGTAGCCAGTATCTCACTGGTAATGGATTCTTTTTTCAGGAAATGTGCTTTGGCTGCCCTGGAGTCTGCCGGAATACCCTTCAGGTATCGGTTCGTAAGCATCCCTTGTGCCAATGGACTGAAAGGTATACAGCCCACACCTTCAGATTCCAGTACATCAAGTAATCCGTCTTCTACCCAGCGATCAAACATGTTGTATTTTGGTTGATGAATCAGACAGGGTGTACCAAGTGAATTTAAAACCTCGATTGCCTTCTTTGATTGTTCAGCACTGTAGTTGGAAATTCCTGCATAGAGTGCCTTCCCACTTCTGACAGCATGATCCAATGCTCCCATCGTTTCTTCAATGGGTGTCTCCGGGTCCGGTCTGTGAGAATAGAATATATCAACATATTCCAATCCCATTCTTGCGAGGCTCTGGTCCAGACTGGATAGCAAATACTTACGCGATCCAAAATCACCATATGGTCCGGGCCACATATCGTAACCGGCCTTTGTAGAAATGATAAGTTCATCCCTGTACTTTGCAAGATTCTGTTTTAATATTTTTCCGAATGTCTCTTCAGCAGATCCGTATGGAGGACCATAATTATTAGCCAGATCGAAATGGGTGATCCCCAGGTCAAAAGCTCGGTGTATGATGTCCACACTTCTCTCATAAGGATCAACTCCACCAAAGTTATGCCATAATCCAAGTGAAACGGGTGGTAGTTTTAAACCACTTTTGCCACATCGCTTGTAGGAGAATTGATTGTAACGATCTTCGTTTGCTAAATGCTTCATAGTCTAATTTTTGTAAGACTAAAAGTATAAAAAAATCATATAGCTGCAATGATTTTGGGGTTTAAGGATGGAAAAATTATTCACCACACCGATCATTTTGATATAGAAATATGGAAGAAGCAGGCCTTGGAAAAATAAGAGGGGCGCGAATCAAATACACACAAAACATAAATTATATATAAATATATACAAAACTTATATATAAGTATTGGATATATCCGAAAATTATATATATTTGCGTTATGATATCTAATGAATTATTAAAAGGTACATTGAAAACGATTGTTCTGAGACTTCTTGAAGAGAATGGCAGAATGTATGGTTATGAGATGACAAAGGAGGTAGAAAAGCTGACTGATGGTAAAGTGAAGATTACCTGGGGTGGCTTGTATCCGACATTGCATAAGCTGGAAGCAGATCATCTGATTGTTGCAGAGGAAGTAAATATTGGCAAACGGGTGCGCAAGTATTATACACTTACAGAGTCGGGTAATAATACTGCGAAGGAGAAAGTTCAGGAATTCATTGATTTCGTGGCTATTATGGGGCAGATACTGAACCCAAAACCAAGTTTAAATATCGGATAAGCGTATTTCAATCATTTATCATACTACAGAGAGTAGATGGCACTATTAAGTGAAAAAGAGATCCACTTCCTTGGTACTGAGATCGAACGGGGAGGTTTGACTTATACGGAGCTGCAACAGGAACTTTTGGATCATCTTTGCTGCGATGTTGAAGCAAAGATGGAAGAAGGTCTTGCTTTTGTTAAAGCATTGGAGAAGGTAAAGGGAAGGATGGAACCTGATTGTATTCGTCAAATACAAGAAGACACTTTACTACTTATTAATAAAAAATACCGCCTTATGAAAAAGTTTATGTTCATACTTGGAATGATTGCGCCTTCGATGCTTATTATTGGAACAATATTCAAAATTCAGCATTGGCCGGGTGCAGGAGTAATGATTGTACTAAGTCTCTTTCTTTTGGGAGCTATTTATCTGCCTGTTTTTGTGAGTGTAAAAATACGGGACACAAGAAAGCAGGGTAAACCGGTCAACAAACCCATGTATATATTTGGACTTATTGCCGGAATTGTATTTATAGCAGGCGCAATGTTTAAATTGCAACACTGGCCTGGAGCCGGAGTAATGATTACACTAAGTGGTATTGTTACGGTTGCAATTTTTATCCCTATCCTTGTTATTCAGGCAATAAGGGAGAAAGAGAATCAGGTACAGAATTTTACAGTATTGATTTTTGTCCTTTCTTTCACAGCAATTGCCTTTATGATGGTTGCTCTTCGCCCCAGTCAGTATATTATGGATTCGTTTATTAGTCCTGCTATTGAAAATATAAAAATGGAAAGGATTATTGAAGAGAATAATGATGTTTTTATAGATAGATTCTCTCCATTATATAGTGAATCTAAGGTGCTTGCTGAGAAAATAAATAATCTTAGCAAAAGAACTGACGACCTGGATGATTATATCAGTGATATAATTAGGACGATTATTGTTGAAGCCAATATTAATAATCAGGAAGCTATTGGAGAGGATGGGAGCATTGAGATTTTTGACTTGGTGAGGCTTGACAATTACTCATCGGTTGATTATATTTTGTTTGGAGATGATGAAAATAAAGGAGCAGGAGACGAGTTGCAAAAAGTAATTGAAGACTACAGGGAGTTAGCAATGGCCGCTGTAGGTCCGGATTTTTCCCATAAGATTGAGAAAGCACTGGAAACAAATTCCAGCTTTCATGGAGAAATGAACAGATCCTGGTTAGAATCTTATTTTTATCATCAGCCAATGATCGGTGCTGTAATACAACTTACAGATATTCAGTTGAAAATTCGTATTGTGGAAGGTGAAGTACTTAGTTATCTGATCTGTAAATTACCTTAATTCACCAAAATCCTAATTTGCCGAAGGCCATTTCACGGCCTTTGGCTTTTACTCCTTCAAATGCTCCTCTAAAAAATCAGTATACTGCCTCATTAACAAGAGATAGCTTGTTAAGTCATAAGCAATACCATGATTTCCAGGAGGATATATTCTGAGGTCAACGTCTTTCCCCGCCTGGATAAATGCCTTCACCAGCTGGAATGTATGTTGTGGATGTACATTATCGTCCATTAGTGAGTGGACCAATAACATTTTTCCTTCCAGTTGGTCAGCATGAGTGCTCACAGCACTTTCAATATAACCCTTTTCATTGTCTTCTAATAGTCCCATCAGTCTCTCCGTAAGAATACAGTCATATAATCGTTGATCACAATTTGGTGCAGCCACAATCGAAGCTTTAAATACACCCGGATATTTTACCATCGTGAAGCTTGACATAAATCCCCCGTAGCTATGGCCATAGATGGCCATGTTATCACCATCTATCCAGTCATTTAGTGCAAGAAATTGAGCTGTTTCAATAAAATCTTTTGATTCGTATTTTCCTAACTGACCGTGTACTGATTTTTCAAAATCGCTGCCATAACCACCGTTGCCACGATTGTTTACATTGGCAATAACAAATCCCTCCTGAGCCAGGTACTGCTCCCAGCCATTGGTTCCAAATGTATTATATACACCCTGTGAACCGGGACCTCCGTAAATGGATAGTAACAAAGGATATTTTTTAGTTGGATCGAAATTCATTGGTTTAATAAGGAAACCATCCAGTTTTATTCCGTCGCTATTCGTGAAGGAGAAGATTTCTTTGGGAGCGTATACATGCTCTTCCAGAAATTCACTTACACTTTTACTGTCGCCTGTCACATCATTTACTTTTCCATTTGTACTGCTGAATTCAATACGAGTAGGTGTATTTATATTTGAGTATGTGTCAAAGAAGTATTTTCCATCGGGTGACAGATCTATCCTGTGGTTTCCTTCTCCTGTGGTTATTCGCTTCTTTTTCTTCCCGTTAAATTTGACAGAGTAGAGATTTCGCTCCAGTGGAGAAGCTTCGGTTGAAATAAAATACAGTGATTTTTCTGCTTTGTTGATGGCTCGGATCCCTATAACTTCAAACTCACCATTGCTCACCTGTTTTATACTTTCACCACTATAATCGATCATGTAAATGTGTGCCCATCCATCCCTTTCTGATACCAGGAAGAAATGATTCATATCTTCCGGAAAGTAAAAATGATCCAATTCTCCGGAAAAGAAGTCGGATACATCAATCCATGTATCAGAATCTTCTTTATAAATCATTTTTTTCTGTTTAGAGATCACATTTGCAAAATATAACTCTAGTTTGTTCTGCGGCCGGTTCATGTAAACAATGGCCAGCTGATCTTCTTCCGAAGTCCAGTATATTCGTGGAATATAGCCACCTTTTAAATCGAAGTCGATCCAGCTGCTCTGAACTGTCTCAGTATTGATAATGCCAATTTTCACCTCAGGTGCTTTGTCTCCGACTTTTGGGTAAGGTACCTCCATATATTCTGGATTGTGACCGGAGAAATCTGTCAGGATGTAGATAGGTACTTCTCTCTCATCAGATTGCCAAAAAGCCATGTATTTTGAATCCGGTGACCATTTCCATCCCTGAACCAAACCAAATTCTTCTTCATATGCCCATCCAAATCTGCCATTGTAAAAATGATCTTCCGCATCATCGGTGAAGCGTGTAATTTTTTCATTGTTGAAGGTGTACATATAGAGATCACCACTTTTGCCATATCCAAGCTTTGTTCCGTCCGGAGACACTTCCGCTGAAAAGGCCTGTTTTACAATAAGTTCAAGCTTCTTATTCTTGATGGAGTAGTAATAGTAGTCAGCGTTTCCTGAATTCCGCCATATGGGATTAAAATTTGTCTGAAAAAGCAAATAGCTATAATCTCCTGCCCATTCAAAAGAGCTATAGCGAAAAGCCTGATCTGACTCTTTCATTGTGAGGTCTTTTGCAGTAAATGCAAGAGTTTCCTCACCGCTGGATATATCATGAATCCATATTTCCTGACTTCCCTGATTGCTTTTTGTAAATGAGTACTGTGTCCCACCTCGTATCCAGACAACATTTGACGGAGCTCTGTCGCCTCTCAGGTTTCGGGCAGAAAAGATAGCCTCCTGGAGATTAGCATATTGTTGTTTCTGACCACTTATTGTCAGTGTACTTATTACAAGAAGAAGGAGCAGAGATATTTTTCTCATTTTAACAATATTTAAAGTGAATGTATTTGCTAACTCAAATCTAGCTTAAGTAATTGAGCAGACAATGAAAACTGCATGAAAATACTGAATCTACGCCTTCCACCTCTCCCATTCGCGGTTAATTCTTCTTACTAAATTTAAATTGAATACGCTACTGTACTGCGAGTAATACAATATCAAATACTGTATTCAAATCAACAGTTCCATTCGATACTTTTGCGCTAAGCCCGGAATAGGCGTCAATTACCATTGTTCCATCTTCAAATACACCGTCCACAGGAATTAATTTCGAACCGGTAGATAGATCCAGACCTATTATAACTCTGTCTCTATAATCTCCGGACAAATACTCTCTTTTGAATATATAAGGAGATTCTGAAAGCTGTGTGTGTATGCCAGCTCCAATTGACGGGTGTTTCTTTCTGAATTTCCCCAGTTTTTGCCAATGCAGAAGAACATCATTGGTTTTATATCCACTGATCTCAGCATTGGAAGCGAGCTCTTCCCAGTTCATAAAAGACCTCAGGTGGGCATCGCCTTCTGCTCCATCAGCATATAAAATTCTTGATGTTTCGTCGCCATAATAGATTTGAGAGGCTCCTGGACAAAGCAGGAGTTTTGTAGCGGTCTCTATAGGCTTGTTCCTCATTGCATCAAATGGACTCCCGTCATCATGAGAGCTTATGTAATTTACAGTGGGATAACCTTTTAG
>JAUUZQ010000177.1 GCA_030589895.1 Bacteroidales bacterium | reverse complement strand
GAAGGAATGCTAAATAAGAACAACCAGAGCATGGCAGTGATGCATCGTTGGCGTGTTGAAGGACAGGATGAGGAGGGGATGCTTCCACGTGCCTACCTCGATCATCCTGCCAATAACCTGGGCTCCAACAGGTATGTTGAAGATGGTGATTTCGTGCGTTTAAATAACCTCTCTCTGAGATACAGACTCAATAAAAAAATGAGTAGAAAACTTCATGTCAGCAGTCTTGATCTGGCCTTAACCGTGCGTAAAATATTGACTTTTACATACTATTCTGGCCCAAACCCTGAAATACCCCAGGATTCATCAGATCCATTCTGGTTCGGAACTGATAATGCGAGGACACCGCCACCTGAGGCTTATACGCTTAGTATCTCAATCGGTTTTTAATGATAGGAATGAAACAATTATCCAGATACCTGATTATTTTAATGATGTTCATTGCATCATCCTGTGATAGTTGGCTGGAATTGGTGCCTCCTGACGGACTTGTACAAGATGAGTACTGGCAGACCAAGGAGGATATTAAAGCGACGCTGATGGGTGCTTATAATCAGCTGACTGAGATGGATGAAGTGCTTTTCCTGTATGGTGAGATCAGGGGAGGGCTTATTCATGAAGATGACAATACTCCTCCATATATTCGTGAAACTTTGAAAGGAAATATTAATCCAACCAACAACCTGTGCGATTGGTCCGGTTTTTATAAGGTTATCAACTATTGCAATAGTGTGATCAAGTATAATCCCATCATCTTTGAGCAGGATCAAACCTATTCTGAATACCAGATGCAGGGAGTAGAGTCTGAAGCGCTGTTCCTCAGGAGCCTTTCATATTTCTATCTGATCAGGATTTTTAATGAGGTCCCTCTTGTATTATATCCAACTGAATCTGACAATGTTGAACTATATCCCTACAAATCTCCTGAGCATGTAATCGTTGATACAATCAAGGCAGATCTGATTAAAGCACGCAAATTTATATCTGATGATTATGGTTCCCTGGAGAATAACAGAGGACGTGCATCTAAAAACGCCATCAATGCTCTCCTGGCTGATATCAGTTTATGGAACTACGATTATGAAGAGAGTATTGGCTATATTGAAGCAATTGAAAACACTGTGATCAACCTTGTTCCCAGTGGTGAATGGTTTACGAATTTTTATCCGGGTAACTCAATAGAAGGTATTTTTGAACTTCAGTATGATGCATCACTTTCCCAGAATAACTCAATGTATTCAGCAACCTATACTTCAGATATATATATTGCAAGTATAGGTGCCATAGAACTTCTTTCCAGAGAAACCGCAAAAGAGATTGTAAGGGGTGACGGATCCTACAGGAGTTCTGATTCAAAAATCTGGAAATACTGCGGTTCCTCAAATGATGGAAATAGTTTGAGACCGGGATCTGATAAGAATAGTGCCAACTGGATTTTTTACAGATATGCTGATATACTTTTAATGAAAGCCGAAGCGCTGTCTCAATTGGGACGGTACAATGAAGCCATTGAATATGTAAATATGGTAAGGGAAAGGGCACAGATGAGTACAAAATCAGCGCCGCAGAGTCCTGAGACATTTGAGGATTTAATACTTGAAGAGCGGGCAAAGGAGCTGGCTTTCGAAGGAAAGCGGTGGTTTGATCTTCTCAGAATGGGACGCAGAAATGATTATGCCAGAAAAGAAAAATTGATCGATATCATTGTAAAAAATGTTCCATCCAACCAGCGACTGGTGCTGGCATCCAAGTTAAAGGATCCAATGGGATGGTACTTTCCAATACAAGACATTGAAATAGAGCGCAATAAAAATCTGATACAAAATCCTTTTTATGAGGGATATTAGTAATCACAGAAAAAGAGCCTCAACGGCTAGAAGATTTTCACTGTATGGCTTTGCCATGCTGTTAGGTTTACTTGTTGCCCTGGCGATGAACAGATCCTGCGATACAACTATTAACCAGGTTTTTCTTGGAGAAGACGTTATCACAATAGCTGAATATTTAGAGGATAACCAGGAAACCTATTCCAGATTTTGGGAGCTGCTCTTAACAACCAATCTTAAAAGCACGCTCAGTGCCTACAATCCTCATGGCAATGATGATTATACACTGTTTATGCCGTCGGATGAAGCATTCCAGGATTACATTGAAGAAAATCAGAATTATAACACTTTTGATGATTTGCTGAATGATACAGATTTTGCAAATCTCCTCATCAGATACCATCTGGTCAACAGAGGGCTGGAGACCAATGATTTTCCTTTTGGGGCCCTGCCGGATACCACTGCAACAGGAGATCTCCTTACCATTGGATTCGATACAAGTCAGGATACCACGGTTTATCGAATCAATAATGTTGCACCTGTCATACAGGGTAATATAGAGCTAATTAACGGCTATATACATATTATTGGTAAAGTCCTGGAGCCAATCAACTATAGCAGCTATGACTGGGTTGACAACAATCCGGATTTTTCAATTTTTGCCGATGCACTGGCCCTGTCACATCTCAAGGATACGATGGGAGTTTACAGAACCAACACCAATGGAGATGTAATACGAAACAAGTACACACTTTTTGCTGAGCCCGATTCAGTCTTTGCCAAAGATGGGATTCACAATATTGATGATCTTGTGGCACGCTTTGAGTCGTTCGGACTGGAGTCCTGGGAAGAGGAGAGCGAATTTTATCAATATGTAGCCTACCATATACTTGAAGGTACTTACTTTCTGGACAATTTTGAAGATCTTGAAAACTTTAATACTTATGCAAATTTCATGGTTCAGGTAGATGCCGGACTGGAGATAAAGTTAAATCCCGGCATTGATACCATTGATGTCATTATTCAAGGTCAGGACACAACGATTATCAATTATGTCAGGATCATGATGGATCATAGCAATATACTCACAAAAAACGGCGCTATCCATCTCTTACAAGATCTGTTGAAGGTAAAAAACCCGGGACGTACAACCAAAACATTTCAGTTCTATGAAGAGAATGCTATTGATGAGCTTAGGAATGTTACAGGTGAGCACGTTCTTGACCTGGAGTCTATGGAATGGCTCTATTGGGAAGGTATTGACTATTTTAAGTATGTGAAATCCGCATCATCAATCTCTGCCACTAATAATGATTATTTAGAGGTTACAGGAAATTTCACGATTGAATACACAATTCCAAAAGTACTGCCGGGTAAGTACGAAGTAAGAATAAAATCGGAGTCTTCTGATAGCGAAAATGCAACAATCCAGGTTTATCTCGATGGAAATCGACTGGGAAGCAGCTTCGATCTCACTACGGGAGGTAATCCTTATAATAGTTTTGCGGTTGGCAATATTGAATTCCTGCTATATGAACCTCATGTACTAAAAATTACTTCCTTAATACCAGGGATATTTATATGGGATTTTGTCCAGTTTGTTCCAAATTAATAAGATGAGTCGGGAAATAAATCTATATGGTCAAAAAAAGAAGTTTCTGAACTTTCGTTGGAAAGAATTGCTCGTATCGAGCTTGTTTCTGATTCTTATTGCTGCAAGTTGCTCAAAGGATTGGGATGAGCATTACGCTCCTGCTGATCCAGCTTTAAATCAAAGCCTTTGGGATTATATTGAAGCCGAGGAAGACTTTTCAATTTTCACACAATTATTGGTTCAGAATGAATTGGACTCTCTGCTTAAAGGGAATCAACAATTCACCCTGTTTATTCCAAATAATGATGCCTTCAGCAAGGTACCTGATTCGATAGATATCGGTGAGTTTATCCTGAGTCACCTCATATCGCCCAATATTTTTAATATAAGAAACTTAACCGGACCAAAACACTTACAGACACTTGCAGGTAAATTTGCGCTGCTGGAGAAAGTTGATGAAAAATATTATTTTGATGAAGTTGAGATCATTCATGCAAGTCCCCTGTTTTTAAATGGCAGGTATTACGAAGTAGATCAGCTGCCTCTGGCAAAACCAAACTTTGAAGAGTATTTCAGGGTTCAATTACCAGGCTTATATTCCTACTTAAAATACCAGACATATGACTCACTGGATAAAAGTATGAGTACCCCTATCGGTTTTGATGACAATGGAAATACTGTATATGATTCTGTATTCATCACAATTAATCCGTTTGAGAATAAATATTTTCCTGTAAGTGAGGAGACAAGAGAAGATTATGCAACCTTTATTCTGTTTACTCAGGAACAATATACATCTGCTCTTGATGAGATGGCATCACAGATAGGAGGTGTCTATCAATCACATGAAGATATTCCGCTTGTTTGGCAGGAATCAGTACTCCTGCCAGTCGTTTTGGATAATGGGATATTTGCAGATATGCTGAGCATAGATGAGCTTTCAAGTCCGACACTTATAAATATTAACGGAGAACATGTGGTACTGGATGTGGCAGCAATTGATCCTGATTCCAGGTATCTTTGCAGCAATGGAATTATATATCATTTCTATGATTTTAGTATTGACGAATCATTATATACCGGGGAGATCAGGAGGGAAGGAGAATCTTTAATTGATTCAGTGGGTACCGACTTTTACGTATGGAAGGAGAGTGTAATTGTGCAGGGAGAAATTGTAGAACCTTCGGGATCTAAATCTGACTTTGCCTCAGGAGGTGGATATGTTGTTGCCGGCCTGGGTAACTCTTTTGCAGGGAGCTATTCTGTAGAATTCACTTTTCAGAATATATTTCCCGGCAGACATCGGCTGGAATGGGGGGCGAACTATCGTCCATCAGGCATATATACGATATATATCAATGATGACCCCATTGGTGAGTATGATATTTTTAACCTGAGGTCTGCCCTGTTAAGTGTTACAGGGGATATATTCAGCCCAAATAGTGCAGGTTTCAACCGGGTTGATTTTTGGGTTGAAAATTTAACGGAGTATGGTGATGTCAGAGTAAAGTTTGAGTATAAAGAGAGTGGATTTTCCACCAACAATGGATTCAATATCGACTATGTTTCACTCTTTCCATCACCATTATAATTTGAATTACTGGTTAAATCAAATGAAAAGAAAAACTTTATATTTTTCATTTATTATTGCACTGGTCTTAGCGGTATCATCGTTATATGCTGAGGATACTTTGTTGGTAAGCGGAGTCATTACCGGAATTGGGAATCATCCTCTGTCCAACGTATCTGTTGCTGTTGAAGGACTCATCTCTGCTCCTGAGATTTCCGATGAAGAGGGAAGATTTTCTATTTCAGTTCCCGGGGAAAATGCGACTTTAATTATAACTCCTCCGGATGGGTATAAGTCCCAAAGCATTTTCCTGGGCAAACGAACAAACATTGCTCTCAGACTCACATCCTCAGATATTCCGGGTAACCGTGACCAAACGAAAAGTATATTCGGTGATGTTGAAAAACGCCAGGTTAATAGTGCAATTTCTCTGTTAAGTTCAGACAAAATATATTTATCTGATCAGCAGACAATCGATAGTCATATTGAAGGAAACATTGCGGGTGCGTGGGGGATTGGTCTTTCCGGAAGACCTGGAAGTGGCTCAGCAATCTTCATACGGGGAGTCCATTCCATGAATGCAAATTCACAACCCCTTTATGTCGTTGACGGACTTCCAATAGAGGAACATGG